>NZ_JBPGXU010000020.1:0-50737 GCF_056755675.1 Luteibacter sp. KNZ12-1A
CCTCGGGTGGCCGCCCATCGAAATCCCTCACCCTGGTGGGAGCCGACCTTGGCGGCGATCCCGCGGCAGCGGGCCAGGTTTGGCAAGCACCTATCGCCGACAGGGTCGGCTCCCACAGGCATCCCTTCCCGAGCGACGGTGCAACCAACCGGAGCGACGAGGGTGGCGGCCGACGGCTCGCCTGCCGCGCTTCCGGGACTTCCGTGTAGAACCAAAAAAAGGCCCCGCAGGGCCTTTTTTCCGTTCCGGCAGCCGGGATCAGCGCTTCTTCTTGGGCCGGACGTAGAGCACCAGGCTATGGTCTTCGATGACGTAGCCGTGGCGCTCGGCGATCTCGTGCTGGAGGCGCTCGATCTCCTCGCTGATGAACTCGATCACTTTTCCGCTGTCCACGTCGATCATGTGGTCGTGATGCTTGCCGCGGTCCAGTTCGTACACCGCCTGCCCGCCCTCGAAGTTGTGCTTCATGACGATGCCGGCAGCTTCGAACTGGGTCAGGACGCGGTACACCGTGGCAAGCCCGATGTCCTCCTGGTGCGCAAGCAGGCGCTTGTAGATATCTTCGGCGGTGAGGTGGCGTTCCTCCGCCTCTTCGAAGATCTGCAGGATCCGCATGCGCGGATGCGTGACTTTGAGGCCCGCCTTGCGGAGCTCTTTGGTTTCCTGGTCCATGTCAGACCCCTCGCGGTGCCGTAAGGCGCTTAGTGTATCATCACAGGCTTCACGATCCGGACGTTACTACGCATGCATAAGCTCATCCGCACGCTGGGTTTGGCCATGATGGCGACCGCCATCGCGGGCTGTGGCCTGCTCTATACCCCCGACGTGCAGCAGGGCAACCTGCTCGACAAGAAGAACGTCGACCAGCTGCAGCCCGGTATGACCAAGCGCCAGGTCCTCGTCCTCCTGGGCACCCCCTCGGTCATCTCGCCGTTCGACCAGGACCGCTGGGACTACGTCTCGACCTTCTCGCACCGCGGCCGTCCGATGACGACCCGCACGCTGACCCTGTCCTTCAACAACGACACGCTCGTGCGGACCGAGGGTGACTTCTTCTCCCAGGATGCCCAGCAGCTGCTGAAGGACTCGGAGAAGTACAAGGCGAACCCGACCGGCGGCGCCGATGGCGACAAGAACACCGATGGCAAGAAGGAATCCAGCGACGGCGGCTTCGGTGTCGGCGTCAACGGCTCGTCCGACGACAGCCCGGCCAGCAAGCGCCAGTAAAGTTCCAGGTCAGGTGCCGCGCATCGCGCGGCGCCTCCTGGCTTCCATGGGGTCGAGGGTCAGCGGCCGGTAGAGTTCCACGCGGTCGCCCTCCTCCAGGACCTGCCCGGCAGGCACCTTCTTCGCGTAGATGCCTAGCCTGGAAGGGTCCGGCACCACCCCCACGGGCAGAGACGTTTTCGCCGCTTCGACGGCCTCCCAGGCGGTCGTCCCCGACGGCACGCGCAGGGCGATCACCACCTGCCCCTCGGGCCCGGCGTAGGCGACCTCGATGGCAATCTCAGCCATACTGCCGGCGCGCCTCGTCGCAGAAGTCGTCGACCATCCGGTTGGCCAGTTGCTGGAAGCCCATCTTCAGTACCCCACCGCCCAGGCCGGCGTAGTCGAAATCCAGGGCGAGCGCGATTTTGCAGCCGGCGTCGCCCAGGGCCTGGAAGGTAAAGACGCCATCGAGCGAGCGGAACGGCCCCTCCACGAATTTCATGGACAGGCGTTCCGGCCGTTCCATGGTGTTCCGGGTGGTGAAATGCTGCTTCATGCCGGCGAACTTGAGATCCAGCCGGGCCACCAGCACATTGTCGTCCCGCTCCACCACCGTGGCCGCGTCACACCAGCCGAAGCGCTTTGGGTATGCTTCCACATCGTTGACCAGGTCGAACATCTGCGCGGGCGTGAACGGCACGATCGCACTGCGGCGGATTTCAATCACGTGAAGACCTCGTCTTATTCACCGGCTCATGGACCCGCCGGACTTGTATCAGGGATCCGATAGACCGATTTTAGCGGACATGGCAAAAGCGAAACCGAAGGACACGGAAAAGGAAGGCCGCGGCACGATCGCGCTGAACAAGCGCGCGCGCCACGAATACCACATCGACCAGCGCTTCGAAGCCGGGATGGAACTGCAGGGCTGGGAACTGAAGTCCCTGCGTGCCGGCCGGATCAACTTCGGCGAAGGCTGCTACGCGATCATCCAGCACGGCGAGGTCTTCCTCGTCGGCGCCCAGATTCCGCCGCTGATCAGTGCCTCCACCCACGTGGTGGCGAACGACCGGCGCACGCGCAAGCTGCTGCTCCACCGCGAGGAGATCGACCGCCTGATCGGCGCCGTCGAGCGCAAGGGCTACACCCTGGTCCCCACCGCGATGTACTGGAAGAACAACAAGGTGAAGTGCGAGATCGGCCTGGCCAAGGGCAAGCAGGAGCACGACAAGCGCAACACCGACAAGGAACGCGAATGGGCGATCGACAAGCAGCGCGTGATGCGCTCGCACAACAAGATGGGCTGACCTGAACAGCCGGGCGGCGCCCATTGTGGGTGCCCCTCCCCGCCCATATACTGCTGGATGTAGTCACATTACGTTTTCCCCGGGGGTGTACTGGTTTCGACGGGGGTAGTGCGATCTACTGGTGCATGCCGAGGGGGCAGCTTTCCTCGTTAAACCAGCCGCAAAACATATAGTTGCCAATGACAACTACTACGGTGACAACTCGGTGGCTCTCGCCGCCTAAGCTGTCCGGCCCCTAAAAAAGGCCAAACCCCCGAACCGATCTTGTGCTCATGCTCGTCGGTGTAGGGTCACTATCATGAGACCGCCGAAAGACCCTCCGTCTGTGGGTCTGACGCTAGATCAATCAGATATGTCCGCCGGTGCGCTTAGCACGCCGTGCTGTCGGCGGACGAGACTTAACGGTGAGCTAAGCATGTAGATCTGGAGATTAAACGCCTTCGGACGCGGGTTCGACTCCCGCCACCTCCACCACTTCGGCAGCGGATCAACGGTAAAACGTTGATCCGTTTTGCTTTCTGGGTGCTGGAAACCTCGCTGATCGGTCCATCAAAAGGTACTGATTGAGGTACTGGTATGCCGAAAGCGTTCCTGCAAACCCGGTCGAGCGGCATCTACGCACGCTATCTGGTTCCGGGCGTTCTGCAAGCCCATTGGGGCGCGCAATACATCGTCCGAGCCCTGCGTCAGCGCGGGGATGCAGCGCGCCTGGCGGCCGCTCAGCTCGGCTATGCTCTGGGGCAAGCGTTCGCTGCAGCCAGGGGGCAGCCGATGGACACGAAAAAGTTGATCAAGGACGTGCTCGAGGCGCACGACGCCGGCAGCTTGCGGCACTACACCGTGGCGCATACGCCGGGTGGCGGTCTGTCCATTTCGGCCGATGGCGCGGAGGACCATGCCCGAGCGATGGAGGCGTTGGCGGCCATGCAGCGCCTGGCACCGGGCTCGCCATCTGTGTTGGTCGCTCCTGCCCTGCCCATGGCGCCAGCGAAGCCGACGCTGCTGTTGAGCGCGGCGGTTGAGCTGTTCTTGAAGCAGTTCGGGCAGAAGCAACGGGCGGCGAGCAACGTGCTCGACACCGGGCACACCCTGAAGGTATTGATCGGCGCGGTTGGGGACAAACCGCTTGCCGAAGTAGGCGCGCCGAAAGCGGGATCGAACGCTGGCGACGGGAATACAACGAGGAGCGACCGAAGAAGGCGTTGAGCGGGTTGACACCTGCCGCCCAAGCGAAGCAGTTAAAGTAGCTCCGGACTCAAAATCGGCCCGCTACTTAAAGCGGAGGGGATATCGGTCGAACGCGGGGCATAGTTGATCCAAGCCATGCTTCGTCACCGAGTCGGCAAATCTTGCCAAGATGGACGCGTTAAAACGAGTCTGGCCACTCGTAAGCAGTCGCTCAATTCCCCTGCGGGTCCGACTTCAAAGCATGTGGGGCCGATACACGTTTCCCGTCTTCTCCAACGCGCTTTAGTTTTTCCTGCGCCTCTTTGTAGCCGGCACTGGCGGACTTCCTCAGCCAGAATAGCGCACGCTCGCGATCAAGTGCCGTGTCGTTGTTCATGAAGTCCTCGTAGACATTGTATTGCGCAACAGGATCCCCGTTCTCAGCGGCAATGAGCGCCCAGCGCCTTTCCTCCATCGGGTTAAGGAGTACGAAACCGTAGAAGACGGAGATCTTGGACGCCGCCTCCGACGACCCACGCATCGCCTCGACCGCAAGAGTTTGCAACTGCTGCTGCGTGAGGACCAAGTCTTGATTGAGGTTCACCGGCTGCTCCGGCGCGGTTTGTGCGTAGGCCGGCTGGACCGCGAACCATAGCACTGACATGAGTAGCGTTTTAGATTGCTTCATGAGAAGGCCTTAGGGCTGAAATTCCAGAATTGTTCCGGTGTTGGCGTGGTCAAAAGTCAGTCCAGAGGGCGAAATATTTTGGCTGTCCCAGGTGACGGGCTGCCCATTCGAAAGGGCGCCAGCGCTTTGAAATGTCCCTTTGCCTAGCCAACCGAAGTTATCTGGCGCTTGGACGGGAGCATTTAACTCTCTGGCAAGCAACTGAGCAAATGAGCCCGATTTATGCCAAATGCGACGGTCCGGCGTAACGCCCGTGTTGCATGCCAGCAGCAACACCGTCTCACCGGGCGAATAGTTGGGATCCGCTTGGATCATCGCAGCAAGGTCTCTCGGCGATAGTTTTTGAATCCGGCTGTTTTGGTCATTAAGCACTTCAAGCGGGTTGCCGTGAGCCCCTACGACATAGGTGCCCGGCGGCGAAACAAAGCTTTGCGCGCTTTGATATTGCGGAGTTCCCGGCTTGAACAGGTTTAGGTCGGTGAGGCCCAGCGGATCGAAGAGACTTAGCGGTTTACCACTGGCATATGCATACGTGCTGATGCCGCCTGCCAAGCCGATCGGATCGCTCTGGATGTATCGCCCCGTAGCGCTGTCGTAGTAGCGATAAATATTGTAGAGAAATCCGCTTTCCTGGTCCCAGTATTGACCCGCGAACCTGAGATTTAGCACGTACCCACTCGCCGACGTCGGCGCCTGCTCACCAAACGGATTTCCCTGGTAGGCCCAGTTCCACACCACCGTGCCGGCGGTGTTGGTGACCGCGCGGGGCGTATCCAGGCCATCGGCATGCACGAAGTTGATGGAGGAACCGTCCACCACCGCGACCGGGGTGTTATCCATCCACACATAGTCCCGCGACGCGGCCCCATACTCGCCCAGCAACCCAGAGGGTCCATAGGCGAACCGGTTGGTTGCAGTGCCCACCACCTTGGCAATGCGGTGCGCTGAGACGTCGTAGACATAGGTCGCGACCGTCGCGCCACCTTGCTGAAGCACCGTCAGCTGACGGCGTCCGTTGTAGCCATAACCCCAAGCCATACCAGCGCTGGCATTGCCGATGGTTGACCCGTTCGCATCATAGGTTCGGGACCCGGTGCCGATGGCCGTGAGTCGATGCGTGCCGCTTTGATATCCGTAATTGCCTGTGGCCAGGCCCGGCGCCGTCTTCGTCAGTCGATCACCGGTCTTCGAGTAGGTGTAAGCTTCGACGAAAGCGCCGCTGGCGTCCTTAACACCGGTGAGCCGATAGAGCGGGTCATAGGTATAGGCCTCCACGGCCGGGGAGGCGCCCGGCACGTTGCCCAATGCCACGATGTTGCCCACCGCATCCCGTGCCACATGCAGGTTCAGTGCCGGGCTGGTGATATCGGTGAACCGGTAGTTGGCATCGTAGCTGCGGGCGATGGTCTGGCCGTTGCCCAGGGTGTAACTCGCGACCGGGCCAAACGGCAGGTAGGTGGCCGCGCTGACGACGGTGGTGGCAACGCCCTTGGCCGGGGTGACAGTGACCTTGGTGACCTGGCCTACGGCATCCCGTCCGTATTCGGTCACGAGCCCACTTGGGGAGGCGACCGCTGCCAGACGACCGGCCTTGGTGTAGACATAGTCGGTGGTATCGGTGACCGTGCCTTGCGTCTGGCGCTGTTCGGTCACGCGCCCATGGTTGTCGTAGCAATACACCGTGGTGACCGCACTTTCGACCACCCGAGTCAAACGGCCGACGGGGAAAGAGCTGGCACACCCAGTGACACTCGCGGCCTCATCGTAGTGGAACGCGACGTTGAGCGTGGCGTCCGTGTAACCGACGGACGTCTTGCGACCCAGCGCATCAAACGCCTGGTTCGCCACGGTGGATTTGGCGTCGGTCCGAGTCAGCGCGTTGCCCGCAGGATCGAAGGTGGACGATTGCGTGCCCGTATCGGGGCTGGTCAGGGATGCAGGGTTGCTCAGCCCATCGAAGCCATAGGTGGTCACCAAGCCATCGGGGTCGGTCACCGACTTAACCTGGTCCAGAGCGTCCAGCGAGAGTTTGGTCGTGCTCGACTTGGAAGCATCCGTGCCGCTGGCATTGGCGACGGTGCTGACCACGCGGTCTAGGCCATCATAGCCGCTCTTCTGAACCGTCCCGAGCGCATCCTTGGCTGACACCAGATTGCCATCGGCATCGTAGCTGCCGCTGTCGGTGGCGTCGAAGACGACATGACCCAGCCCATCGGTCACACTGACCAGCTGACCTAGCGTGTTGTAGCTCCGCGAGAGGCTTTGCCGCGACACGCCCAGCGCGTCGAACGTCTCCTCCTTGATCCGATTACCGGAGGCATCCAAGGCGTAGTGGATGTGCTCACCCAAGCCATCGGCCAAGTCAACCAAGCGATGAGCATCGTCGTAGCTGTAGGTGACCGCCACACCGTCCGCATCCGTCACCGACGTCAATGCGCCCACCGCATCGTAGGTCAAGGTGGTCGTGGCATCGCCGGCCGACGCCGTACCGTCTGTGTTGGCTCGCACCGTTTGGCTAGCCAGCCAGCCGCGCGAGGTGTAGCTGAGATCGGTCACGACCCCGTTGGGATCCTGGCGACGTACCGGTCGCCCAGTCCGATCGTAGGCCAGTACTCGCGTCACCTGACCCAGTGCATTCGTCACTTGCGCGAGATCACCCGCCCGGTGGCACGCCCCTCCCGACGTGCCGCACCCTGATTCATCCGTCGTCAGGTAATAGCCCAGCTGGGTGACATCACTGACATCAGCACGGGGGCCGTCCACCGACAGCAGCAGTCCGATCCGTGGGCACTGGGTGGCGTCGACCGCGTCGCAGTAGCTCATGGTCGAGCGCCGCACGCCAGCCGGCGCGGCACCCGTGGCCGAGCACGTATAACTTGCAGCCGTGGAGATGGTCGGGTCCATATCGCACTGGGCCGTCACTTGGCCGCGTGCGTTGTAAGCCCATCCGAGTTTGGCGACAACGGTGCCTGAAGCATTGCTGATGGTGCGCGTCAGCGGATTGCGCCAGAGCGTGTCCCACGTGGTCACGGTGGTGCGCTGATCCGTGGTGTTCTTCGCCTCAATGCGCTGGGTTTCCAATCCGGCCGGGGTCGTGACGACCGATGTAATGTGATTGGCGAAGTCGATAAAGCTCGAGGGCCATCCGTTCGCATCATAGTTGATGGTCGAATAGGGTTGCGCGCAATCGGGGCCGCAAGGTGCCGACCCTCCGGTGACGTGCGATTGTGCCTTGAAGCTCTGGAAATTGAGTGCCGTCTTCGCCCCCAGTGGCATGGTCGCGGTATTACGCAACTGCCCATAGGAGACCTGGTAGGTGTCAACATTGCCGGCGAAGCTCGCCGAAATAGCTCGGCCACTGCTGTCGTAAGTGGTGGTCTCGAACCGCACCCCTTTTTCGTCGACCAGACCGGTCATCGCGTTGGGCTGAGCCTTGCCACCCGTCAGGGTGCTCTCGTTGTAGACATACGTGCGCGAGTGATTGTCCGGGTAAGTCACCGAGGTCAGGTTGCCTTGGCTGTCATAGCCATAGGAAAGGGCTGCGCCATCGGGCAGCGCCACCGTCGCCACGCGACCTGCGCTGCTGTAGGTGAAGTTCAAAGCACGCCCATCCGGCCCCGTCACGGTCAGTAGCAGACCCGCACGGGGCGCCGTCTGCGCAGGGGTGCTAGCCGTGCTGTAGGCAAGCGTGGTGACTGCGCCGGACAGATCCACGACCGACTGGAGCGTCCCATCCAGGGTGTAGTGCTCCGTCTCGCGCGCTGCGCCGAGAAACAAGGCGTAACCGACAAGGTGCCCGGTGCCATCGGTCTCGTCGCTCAGGGTGTTGACGGTATTGGCTGCGCCCACCCATCCGCCCGTGCCCTTTGAGAATCGCTCCACCGAGCCATCGGGGCGATAAACGGCGGCCGTCTTCACCGACGCATTGTTCGACCCCGCGGCGTCATGGAGCGACAGCGAGCGGTCAAAGCTGTGGCGCCAGTGGGCACCCATGGCCGTTGAGGTGACCGTGGAGTCGCTGTTATAGAAGCGACGAAAGGTCAGAGCCTCATTGTCTCGAAAGTCTGTGTCTTGCTGGTACTTATTGCCGTTGGACGCGTTGATGGGGTCCCCGACAAAGTTGGAACCTGGGCACATGGTCCCTGATTCTTTCGCAGCATCTCCGGAGCTTCGTAACGGGCTCGATCCGCCCAGCGCTCCTCCTTTTCCACCATTCGCCGCCGCGCAACCACCCAGGTTTTTCTCGGGATTCTGCGCAACATACTCGGTCGCCCAAACGCCATAACCCGCCGTATTGGGTTGGGTGGCTACCGCCGCGGCTACCGCCGAGTCACGGGCATCAGTGTCGTAATAGTAATAATAAAGCGTAGGGCAATTGGTGGTGCAGTTGCCGCGCATCTGGGCCGCGAGCGATGCAACGGCGGCGTCGAGGGACGAGAAGGTTCCGTTGTAACCGCTGGTCAGATAATAGGGTGCGCCGTAGGTCGATGCGGCCCAGGTTGAACCGCTCACGCAAAGCAGCATCGCGAGCGAACACTGGACCATCAACCGAACGAGGGAGCGAGCGGACCAAGTCCTTGTCGTGGGCATCGCGGCAATCTCAGGAGAGGTGCCGCATTATCGAAAAATCTTGCTTCAGCGGCGTGTCGGCGCAGACCCACATGACTTGTAGGATTTCCCCTACACACCACCTCCCCGCTCCTGCGCTCAGAACTCGTACGGCGTCAGCGCCCTAGGGCGTTCGCCAGGTTAAAAGAAAGGGCGAGTTGTGAAGCTTGGACTGGCTCTATCGCTATCGGATTGCCTGGCCGGGTGTCACCACCGCGATGCACCCTTCGCATCCGCTGGGGCGTGTCAGAATACAGCGACGAACCAGGCGATGGCTCATCAAGGAACGCTGCACAGCTCCGCTCAGATCGACCGCCTGCCCTCCTCCCACATCTCACCTGCCGCCGACCGTCGCAAGCATCTATCGACGCCTTGCTGTGCCGTTCAATTGAATGCCGCGCACGACCTGCCTAGCTCATCAGCAGATCGCGAAGCGCTTTCGAGGGACGTGGATTTCGGCACGTCAGAAAAGCGTTCCTCAGGGTTTGAAACTGCGGATCCGCCGTGACGGCGCCGGAGGCCTGCCAAGCGTTTACTGCTTCCCACAATCCCGGATTCGACAACGCGATGTGCGTCAGTTCGATCTGCAGCATGCGCCGCTCCCCTTCGACGGTCGCGGGCCACCCAGGCTGCTGAGTCAGAAACGCATACTGGAATTCGGAAGGGATCAGCTTCTTGACGGTGGGCGCCAGGCTCGAGGGATCCTGATTGAGCATGGCCATCGCGTCGAGACATCCCGCCCCGAAGTGCTCAACGTCGTGAGCAGAGGTGTTGGCCGACGCCTTGAGCGCGGCACGGACCACCTCGACGCGCTGCCAGCCCTGCAATTTTTCCAGTGTCGGCCACCAGTACTGCATGTAAAGCGCAACGGCGGCCGCCACTTGCGGTGTGCTGCCTGAGGTGCCGCCGCCATCGAGGTCGTAGCCGTCGGTCGCGTAGCCACCGAGTTGGCCGTTGGTGACCAATCGACACTGCGCCCAGGGGACATTCGGGGTATAGGCTGCAATCACATTGCCCATGTCCCCCGTCGGCCCAAAATTGCCCTCGAGCGTGCCGACGCCATAGGAAGCGTTGAAGTAGGGCTGACCGGCGTAGGTCACGCCAGCCACCCCGATGACCTGCGGGTATCGGGCCGGCCAAACCACCCATCGGTAGGGAAGCCCGCCGAAGTTGTCCCCGGTCGCCGCACAGATGACCACACCGGCCTCGTAAGCGGCATTCACGGCATCGGCCCACGACCGTGTCGGCAAGCCGCCGTGGCACAAGTTGATGACATGGGCGCCCTGTTCGATGGCGTAGTGGATGCCCTTGGGAATGACGCTCGTCCACAGGTGCCAAACGTGATCGGAAATGCGCACGGGAAGGATGTTGGCAAACGGCACCCCGCCCAAGTCCTCCCCCGTGGCACTGCAGTGACCGCCCGCCAACAGACACGCAGTCCCGGTACCATGGCCTGGTGACGACAGGACGGGTTCGGGCACCCCTGGGTCGGACACATCCTTGCCCGGTGGGTCAACGGTGAAGTCGATGCCCTGCCCCCAAAGCAGGCCTCGCGGCAGACCCACGTGCTTGGGGTTGTAGCCGGTATCGAGGTGGGCCACGGTGACGCGGAAGGCCGGATCGAGCTGAGCCATCACGCGGCCGCGCGCATCGCGCAGCCTGGCGTGGTCGAGGAACCAATCGATGCGCGGCTTTGGGACGTCGGCAGCGGACGGCGGCCACTCGGGCTTCCATTGCCCCGTAGGGGAGGGTTTCAGGGCCGCGGAGCGTGCCGCGGCAGCCTGAACATCGGAGGGGAGCGTGTAGAGCAGATCCGGCTCAGCGTAGGTCTCATCGGATCCTCCTTCGGCTCGCGCGTGGATGACCAGCGCATGCGCTGCATCCCATGCGCTCGCCACTGCGTCTGGCGCCTCGGCATCCAAGGCAGCGGGCACGATAGGCTCTATGGGCACCGAGGACCACGCCACGCCGGCCGGACTCGGCAGCGGTGCCCGCACGTGCGACGCTTCCAGCCGAAGCGTCGTGGACAGACGAAGATGCCCGGGCTGGATGAGCGCGTGCGGGTCGAGCGAAAGAGCATCGTCGTGGCGCAGCAGAATGGCGCGAGCGGTGGACACGGTCATGGAGGGTTCCCTGGTGAATCCGCAGGATTACCCTACCCTTGCTCATGGTCGCTTGCCATCGGCCAGATGGGCTGATTCAACCTCGCACATGCACGCTTCCGGCAACTCAACTGGACGCTCGCAGCATGACGGTGACCTGAGGAAGAACGAATGCATCTCACGTATTTCGTCGGCTTGTTTGATGTCCTGGGTCGAATCCCGCTTCGCCCATCTTGGCCTTGATGGGATGTTCGCTCGTTACCGGGCTTTTGGTTCGCCAAATTGACAGCGCAACGCACACAATGGCGAGCCTTTGGCGACCTTGAGCATCGAGGATGACGCGTGTTGAGCGGCAGGTGGCGAAACGATGATCTTCAACCGGGTCAATGGGGCTTATGCCAGCGACTCAATGGTGCTTTGGTCCCACGCCCGTTTCCCCTGAGGCCCAAGGCATGAACGAGGCACAGTGAACGCCGGCATTGTGCATACAATCAGCTTCCGAACCAGAGCAATCCTCATGATCGAAGACGATGCCGTGCTTGACGCTGCAGGCCTCTTGATCGATGCCGTGGCCTTGAGCGAAGCGCTGCTCGATGGCGACCTCTCGGAGGCCCGTTTCTGCGCAAGGCTGCTCGCCGCCAACTCACCCGCAGCCGGGTACGAAGAGGTGCATGCTGCGACCGTGCAAGTGGACGAACTGCTCGGCTTGCCTGGGCATTGACCGCAAGCGGGATACGCCGCCGCTGTGGCGGAGTTCTGAAAAGCTCGAGCGAGCGACCGCTTTTCTCCGAAGATAACCCGGTCACCCGACGCACTGAGCCAGCGCTCGTGTTTAGGCTCTGGTGGATTCCGTTCGGGCGTCCCAAGTTGCCATCAGAAATGTGGCCAGAGCCCCGGCCAAATTCACGGCCAGTTCGGCGTGCCGCGGTGCAGGTCGGACGGCCGCACGCCCTTTGCCATGGGCATCGCTCAACCGATTGCGTAGGGCGCCCAGCCCTTCCACCGTCGATGCACAACCTCCGAGGATTTGTTTGAACACTTGCTCGCTGTGCTGTGACGGCGCGATGGCTAGCACTCGCGATGCTTGGCCGTAGAGCTTCGTGATGTCCGCCGCGTCCGCATATTCCTCGCCTGCGGCATCCAAAATGTGCTTGCACACTGTTTCGACCAAGGTTCTGGCCATCGTGATCGCGCCCTCGGGATCCGTCGCACGCCGTTCAAGAACCTTGCTCCATGCACCGCGCACGTGATCGGCGTCGATGGCTTGCAGTGCCGTGGTGATGAGCCCATCGGACGGACTGCGCACGCTTGCTTCTAGCCCATCTAGGAGGGGCCCAAAGGCGGCCCACAGAAAGGTTCTTCGTTCATCATAAGTCCTGAACTTGTGCGAAATGAAATGCCAGAACTGGTCGAGCGTGCGGCTCGTGCGCACAACCTCCGGAATGAGGTCGGGTTGAACCGACAGTCCCATCACGGCGGCACGCAGGCGAGCGTATTCGGATGCGCTTTCTTGGCCCCCGCATGCGCGTGAGACCATTAGGTTCTGCAATCCCATCACGTGATCAACATGGACGCGCATGGCGAACTCACTCCTCCTTGGATCGCTGCATGTTGCCGCCGCCATCGCTCGTCGGCACAACTCGTCTGGTGAGAGCTGAGATCCCCGCGTGCGTAAGCTCAACGCTATAGTCCTTGACCTACTCCGAGCATCCTACGAGTATTCTCGCCCCATGTGCTACTCCGCCCAAATCCAAGCCAACTTTAGGGCCTACCAGCGCTTCGACGGAGAGCTGGATCTCGACGCTTATGTGAGATGGCCGGCTAGTCCAAACGCAACGGCACCTGGATACAAAGTGTCCCCAAGGGCATCCGCAACGCCTTCCTCGATTCCACCGAACCGGACGAGCAGGAAGCGCGTGCCGCGGCGCTAGACGCCTATCAAGCCGCGACGCTAACCCTGGAGCAGGAGCTGGCTGAGCAGACGTCACGGCTGGCCAAGGCTCAGAGTGTGCTGGCCAGCCCCAAGCCCACGAAGAAGGCGGAAACCGACCAGCACGGCGCCACTAAGAAGTTCGCCATCGCCAAAGCCAAACTGGCCGAGATCCACGACCACGCCAAGGGTGACGGTTATGCGCGTATCTGGCCGGGCGGCATCACCCCGGTGCTCATGCGGGATCCGGCTACTGGCGAACGCCGGGTAGTCCCCCATGCGCTACCGCTGTCGGCTGCCGTCATGGACTGCGGCGGACGAGAGGAAGTGGGACGGCACCTACAATGCTCGGCGCGACAAGCTCACCACCGCCTGGTGCGAATTGTGGGGCAAGGTGCATGGTGTGATGCTGGCTCGGCGGATCTTCGTCCAGGTTATGCCGAGATGTCTACCGATTCTTAGAGCAGCCGCAACCGGAGGGTATGACGTTGTCGAATTCGCCTCGCCCCTCTGAAAATAAAAGTTGCTATCTATTTAAGATTGCCTTATTATTTTTTCACACAACTACATGGGCGGATAACATGCAGATGCACCACAAGATCGAATTCGACCAACTCATCGATAAGCTCTTCTACGATGGTGCAGCAAGTCTGCGATGGGACCGTTTGTATCTATGGTTTGGGGCAAAGCGCATCGCAAAGCGCACATATCAGGCCTTTCACGAGGCTTGGTCCGAGCTGTCTCTTGCTAAATACCCCAACTCTCCGGTTCCTGCCATCTGGATCATGAAGCTCGACAACTCTTTCACCATCGTCCGCGAGGCTTACAAGGAGGAACAAGTGTCTATGCTCACCGAAGACGGCGAAGCCCCTTATAAACGTCGTTAATCGAGCAATATACTGGTGGAGAAAGAGGCACCTTGTTGAAGCCACGTCGATAACTGCGAACACTTGCTAATTAAGGCGTCACGGCGTTTCTCGACAGGCTCCTGCGACCACGAGCAGACGGACCTTCGATAGCACGGCAATTCCCCGCAGTACCCGTCCCAGTACTTCGTATCTGCAGACGCTTGGCGGTCGCCAAGAGTCACCTGCGCTAAGTCAACTCTACTGCTCGGCCCAATCGAAATTCATGACCCTCACCCATTCTCGGGCGAGCATCACGCTACTAGGAGGTTGTCGTGCCATCCGTGTTTTTCTCGTACTCGCACATCGACGAAGAGTTGCGCGACCGACTAGAAGTCCATCTGGCGATGCTCAAGCGCAAGGGCATCATTGAGACGTGGCACGATCGGCGAATCGGTGCCGGCGAGGACATCCACCAGGCCATCGACGAGCGCATCAACCAGGATGACATCATTTTGCTGTTGGTCAGCCCCGACTTCTTGGCATCGAAGTATTGCTACGACATCGAAATCAAGCGTGCTATGGAACGGCATCACTCTAAGGAAGCCATTGTGATCCCCGTGATCCTCCGCCCGAGCGATTGGCACGACGCACCATTCGGCGCGTTGAATGCGGTACCGAAGGACGGTAAAGCCATTACACGCATGCCGGACGCGGATGAGGCATTTCTGGAAGTGGCTGGAGCGATACGCGAAGCCGCGACGCGTTGGGGTGAGCGCAAACGACGCGCGCAAGTACCATCGACCAAGGATACCGTGCGGGTCGAGCCAAACCCTGCCCCGTCGGTCGCCCCGACACATCGATCCAGTAATCTGCGGCTGGCCAAGGGCTTTACCCAGCTCGATAAAGATCGTTTCCGCTCGGAGACCTTCGAGTTTATTGCCAAGTTTTTTGAGAATTCCTTGACTGAGCTGTCGGCGCGAAACCGTGGCGTAGAGGCGATTTTTCGTCGCATCGACGCGGTTCGTTTCGTTGCGACGGTATATCGCGATGGGACGAAAGTCGCTCAAGCAACCGTCTACACAGGAGGCGCGCATGGTTTCGGGCAGGGCATCAATTATGTGAACGGCGAGAGCTTGAATCAGAGTGGATACAACGAGTCCCTTTCTATCGACGCCGACGATCAGACCCTTTACGTCACGGCACTGGGCCTTCAGGACTTCGGCGCACACCGCGAACAGAAGCTGACGCAGGAGGGCGCGGCGGAGCACCTTTGGGCTTTGCTCCTTCGTCCCCTCCAAGGACGTGCATCGTGATGAACTACCTTCGCGCCAGCGAATTTGCCGTCGGGCCCTTGGGGTGCTGCGCGCCGGGCTCCATCCTGCTCCCGCGCACTGCTCACGAGTTGCCGTACCTGGTCGGCGCGAGCCCAGACGGGCCGATGGCCCTGTGTCTGAGCGGGCAGTTTCGGTTCCAAGCTTTCGTGACCGAGGGTACTACTGGATGGTCCGGTCTGATTGTGCCAGGCGTGCGCGTTGAAGTGGATCCGGCGTCTAGCCCCGAGCTGCACCGCCGCGGCGCGTCGATCGGGTGTGCCCGGCGCCAGGGCAAGACGCTGTCCGTCATCGGGCGCAGCGACCACACACGTCGTTCTGCGACCGTCATCGTGGATGACGAATTAGCCAACCTGAGCGATGAGGCGGCGACCTTTGAGCGCTGGCAAGTGGTGCTCGGCGATGGACTTGATCGGCGCGTGCTGTGGACGGTGGATACCGTCACCGACGAGATCCCCGCAGCCTGAAGAGCGATCTGGACCCGCCGTTGCGCTCTGCGATCGTCAGCTGGTGTTGGCGGGACGGGCCCCAGAATGGGCCGATGAGCGCGCTTCGCCCTGAATGCCGACGAGCTTAGAATTTATTTACTGCATTAGCGCGCTGTTGCCCATCGAGCAGCAAGCTTTCTTGCATTGAAGCGCCCGGCGATCAATGATCTGTACGGTCTTAGTACCGTTTTGGTAGCTCTTCCCCTAACCCAGATACGTTGCTAATCAGAGAGTTGTGGCGTCCGCCCCGAGAGGGTCCCGCAACCTCCACCAATACAGGCCTGTAAGTGATTGATTCGCTTGCAGGCCTTTTTGCTTCATGGGGCTGGAACGGGGTGGATTGGGCTACGGTTGGTCCGTTTTTGGTCCGTTTTTCTGGAGGGGTATATGGTCGATCCCGACCTGACCGTGAAGCTTATTCCCGATGCCGCAAGCGCCTTGGCACCCTGGTTCGACTTCCTCAAAACGATTGCCGCCGCAGGCTTCGGCGCTGCATTCGTGTATTGGACGACAAGGCGGGCCGAAAAGGTTCGCGCCACCGAAGCCCTGAAGACTCTTGCAGGGGCGGCGGCCGCGGAGCTGGCGGCTTCGCGTGGCGTCCTCCAGGAAGCGGAAGATGCCGCGCAAAAAATCGATGCCGAGCACAATTTCGACACGATCACGTACGGGAGGCTGCCTGACGACCCGACGCCGCTCGTCAGAGCCGCGTTTGAGCAGGCGGGGAGATTTCCGAGCAAAATAGCCACCGAACTCGCGCAATACATGCTCCTGCAGCGGCAGCTACGCCAGCATGTCGAAACCCTGCAGACTATGCACGCAGCGAACGTCCTCACAGACAAGAAAAACACAGCTAGGCGCATGGCAATGACAGTCGTAGCCGCGAAGCTGAAGCTCAGCATGCAATCATTGGAGCTGCAGCTGACACTGTTTAGCTTGGGTCGCAAGCATTGGCTCAGCGTGTTCCACTGATTTCGAGTCAGGTACACAACGGCTCTGCAGAGCCGTTTGCAGGCCATAATTTTTAGGCAGAGCCGTGCGATAACGCCTTGAAGCGCCTCGAAGTGGCCATCGAATTTTAGGCGGTTCCGAGCCGGCTCTCGGCGGGCGGGAGGACCACGTTGCATCCAGTTACGCCCGGAGGACCTATGCCACGCTACGGTCCCACCCTCGCCCAGAGCTACCAGGGCCCAGCTATAGGCCCAGACGTGGTAGCCGCCTTCCCTGTACACGACCACCAGCGCCTTCTGGGTCGGGACGATGTTGTACTGGGGTCCCGCTGGTTGATCTCGCTGATGATGTCGATCTCCATCTGCTCCAGGGCTTCGCGCGCCTGGCGGGACACGGAGACGGGTCCAAAGGTGGCGTAGCGGCCGCACATCGCGCCGCCGTGAAGGCGGCGCGGGCGTCGCTAGACGATGCTCAGCCGAGGTCCAGGGGAGGATCCTCCTCGGCCACTTGGCTCGTCGCAATCGTCCACCGCGTGCCGTCAGGCCGCTGCGATGTAAGGCTCCAGCGTGAGAGCCATATCCACTCCTCAAGCCGAGCCGCCGGTGCCACCACTCGGCACGTTTCTACGTTGACCACAAAGCGCTCCACCGCGCCTTGGGGCGGCTGGTAACTCACGGCGAGGCAGACCATCTGTTCACCAACAACCGCAAGGCCACCCGGGTGCGGATCCGCGATGTCGGCCGCAGCATCGAATTCCACCTGGATCTTCCCCACGGGTAGAGGTGCTAGACCCCGGAGTGGCCCGAGAGACCCTTCACACGCTCTCTCGCCCTCGAGCTTGATCGCAAGCAGCTCATTCTTGTAGCCGGCCACCAGGATTACTCCCTGACGGGAGAGGTAATAGCCAGGCGAGCTGGCGGCAGCCAGCGTCAGCTCGCCGATATCGAACGGTCCGAAAACCATGTGTCCTCCTATCTCCCCCGAGAGGCGCCCATCGTACGTGACAAGCGCACCTCGTACAGGCTGCCTTAGCCGGGCCCGGCTCCCACCTCGGCCCGAATTCGTGGCGCGAGCTTTCGACTGAGCAGGATCACATTCTCGGCCTGTGCCGAGGTCTTCACCCGCTGGCGCAGAGATGCCTGCAGATTGGACATACCGATCGCGATCTCAGGATACCTCCCATTGAACGCTCGGATCTTCGTCAGCGCAGCCGCTCGGTCGTCGCGATCACCGCTGGCCGTGGCCATGGCGAATGCGTTCATGAGCGACTTGCGGCCATCCTGGACGCCCCGCTGCTAGTTCATGAGGGCGCTGTTGATCCGCTGCTGCTCGGCGAGGCGTGTCGGCTGGAGGCCCAAGGCCTGGACGAACTGTTCCGGCTTGCTTACGTCATTCACGATCGGATCTCCGCTGAGCGTGTTCACCCCCTCGTGGGCGAAGCGCACCGACTTCATCGCGTTCTTGATGAAAAGGTATGCGGGTTCATTCGCAAACATCGACACGAGATCGGATGCTGCCATTTTGATGCCGGACATCGCCTGCGCTTGGCTCTTTCGCTCCAGCGCCTCGATCGCCGTAAGTGGGTGATCAGCATGGCTCAACGCAGCGAGGTCGAACGCGTAGGGCATAGCCGTAACGACGAATAACCGGAGTTGATCGTACGTGAGCGCGACTGATTGATTCATAACCCTCTCTGAGGACTGTTGTCCGGAAGATGACCGAACTCGGCATCGGACGCCCGCATGTATGCTCCACGAAACACTTATAGTCGGATATGCCATTGATCATGTTCCGCGTCGTTCCGCCCACGCTGCGCGCGCCTCCGTGGTAATCGATCAAATGTTGCTCGGGCCCACGGATCGCGGTTTTGCTGTCTGTATAAACGTCGACCACGGGGAGACTGAAACCCTCTCGATTGAGCAAGGGTTGTCCAGAAGCACGTAGGTTCGCAATGCGGGTGAGATCTGGGCCTGGGTTAGGTAGCCGGATATACCCACTTGTGCGGCCCGCATAGACGAGGTCCGTCGCCGTGTTGAAACGCACGTAAGTGACGTAGGCGAAAATCTGATCCTTATCGCGAGCGGTATCGCCCGACAGTGACAGGGCCATCAGGAGGGGCGAGGCCGCTGGGCAGCTCTTCCCTTCCCTACCGCGTCGCGCTAACGTCACGGTACAGTTTGGGGTACGATTTTTGCCGCCAATTTCTTAGTCCAAACACGTTGCTGATCAGAGGGTTGTGGCGTCTCCCGACAGGGTCCCGCCACCTCCACCACTTCGGCAGCGGATCAGCAGTAACTTGCTGATCCGTTTTGCTTTGCGGGTGACGGAGATCTCCGATCAGTCCTTTCAAAGGTACTCTTGGAGGTACTGGTATGCCCAAAGCATTCCTGCAAACCCGATAAGCCCGCTGACCGAGGTCGACGCGCAGGACATGGATCTGTTTTTTGGACGCCATCGCGACACTGCCGCGCAACGCCACGAAGAGATGTCAGGCAACACTCCGACCGGCCTCGCTCAAATGCAGCAACGGAAATGGCAACCCCAGGGAATCCGTTGATGAGCGACCAGTGACTACGAAGCCATTGGATAGATAAAAAGCCACTGCGCGCGGATTTTGCTCATTTACATCCACTTGCAGTTCGCCTTTCAGTGTTCTCGCATGCTCAAGCATGATCTTTCCTCCGCCTCGCCGAAAGCTGGTCGGAGAAATAAACAACGCCTCAAGCTTGTTGTCGTCCAGCCCCATAAAACCGATAGGCGCTGATGCCTCATCGCACAATACCCACACTTCAAGGCCCGGCAGGGCTTGATCCCGAACTATGGGTAGAAGCGTCTGGATATCTTGTTCCGACAGAAAGTCATGTGACGCGCGAACCGATTGCTCCCAGATGCCAAGGAGAGCTTCATGATCTTCTGGCTGTGCTTTTCGGATCTTCATGTGTGCTGTCTAACGCGCATTAGGAAGTAGCCATCTTCCTTTGATTTTGCACAGGAAACCGGGCCCCACAGTATCCCGCAGTTCGACAGCCTTGTCTTGAGGCTGTATCCCGGAATCGCCAGTGGCGGACGACCGATAACATGCGGCTTCTCGACGGGCTTTCATATGCCGGTCAGAGTAACCCCTCCTGGACAGCCTGATAGATCGTTCTGACGGAAGGCTGGAATCCCAGGCTACGGGCGAAGCTCCCGTCCACATGCAAGTGCCAGGGATTCATGAGCGGCTCGGAAGATGGCGCCATGGATGCGCCGGCGAGCGTGACCAATTCATAGACCGACGCCGGGGCTTCGTCTGTGATGTTCACGATATGGCCGTCCATCACACCGGCCAAGGCCATCTTCACGACCAATGCGACGTCTCGATGATGGACGGTGCTCAGTCTCTGGGCGGGATGCCATGTGCCGACGACATGCTTGGGAAGGTCTTCGAGATGCCCGTCACGATCACCGTAGACGAACGGGAATCGCAGGATCGACCAGTTGACGCCGCTGCTGCGCAGTTCGTTCTCCGCCGCCACCTTGCTGGCAGGATACGCATGCCGTGGCTCGACGACATCGTCTTCGCGGCCTGGACGAGGGCTGTTCGCATCGTAGACGTGGCAGGTACTCGCCATGATGAAGCGCGCGCCCTTTGCATGTGCCTTCGTTGCCGCGATCAGGTTACGCGTGCCTTCGAGGTTGACCTTCCAGATCAGGTCTTCGTCGGACGTTCGGAACACCGCCGCCAGGTGCACGACAGCCGATATGCCTTCCAGCGCAGCCGCAAGGGACCCCGGGTCCAGGATATCGCCCTCGATGGCAGTTACTCCGGCTGGGAGCGTCCTGCCGTGGCGCACCAGCGCCCGGCATCGCACACCCGAATCCACCAGACGCCCTAGCAGACGCGAGCCAACGAGCCCGGTCCCACCTGTCACAAGAACCGTCATGGGTTCACTCCCTCCCCGGCCGCTTCTGGAAACTTCCGCCCTTCGCCGGCGGGATAGACCATGCCGGTCAGCCGCTCCGATTCATCCCAGAGCCTGGCAGCGCTGGTCGTATCGAGGGCCTGCGGAGGGATCATGGCCGGGACCGGATAGCCACGCGTCTCGCTCAGCTTGTTCGGACCGTAGTACGCACCCGCTTGCGCTTCCGGCGAAGTCGCGGCGAAGAGCGTCGGCAATGCCCCCTGAGCCGCGGGTTGGAACAAAAACCACAAGTAACGGCGGACGATACCCGGCGCGCTCCAGGTTCCGGCGCCATTGGGCAAGAGATCGGTGCGCGAAATACCGGGATGCGCGGCGACACTCTGGATACCCCAGCCTGCGTTATCGCTGCGGCGTTGTAGTTCAAGGGCGAACATCAGGCAGGCGAGCTTCGATTGGCCATAAGCTGGCATCGGCTTGTAGCTGCGCCGAGCTTGCAGATCATCGAAGTCGATCGCGGCGCTTCGGGCTGCAACGCTAGAAAGAGTGACCACGCGCGGCTTGTCGCCCTTTCGCAGCAGCGGCAGAAGCTGGCCGGTCAAGGCGAAGTGGCCCAGGTAGTTGGTGCCGAACTGCAACTCGAACCCGTCAGCAGTGGCCAGGCGCTTCGGTGGCGTCATCACCGCCGCGTTGTTGATGAGCAGATCCAGTCTGTCGCGCGAGCGTCGCAGGTTCCCCGCGAATGACTTGATGGAGTCGAGGCTGGCGAGATCCAGCAACTCGAAAGCTACATTCGCACCCGGCACGCTTTGGCGAATCCGATCGACTGCCGCGCTGCCCTTCAACGGATTTCGACCCGCGATGATGACGTCGGCCCCTGCCCGGGCCAATGCCAATGCGTCCTGGAATCCAAGACCGCCAGTACCGGTGACTACCGCTGTACGGCCGCGTTGGGATGGGATGTCGGAAACGGTCCAAGTGGCCATCAACCTTGCCTTGGTCAGGGATGAGAACGTAAGATGAGTGCAACTAATTTAGCACTGAGTGCAATTTTTACTGCACTTGGTGCAGCTTTGCAATAGGCCATCCGGATGTCAGGAAATTCGTCCCCCGTGGGCGCAGCGGCCACAGAAGGTTTGCGGGAGCGCAAGCGCCGCGAAACTCGTCAGCGTATCGCCGAGGTCGGACAGCGCTTGTTCCTTGCCAATGGCTACGAAAATACGACGCTGGACGCCATCGCCGCGGAAGCGGGCATCTCGCGCCGCACCTTTTTCTCGTATTTCAAATCCAAGGACGACGTCATCCTGTTCTGGCAACAGGCAGGAGCTTCGAGTCTGTATGCCGAGTTGCTCAAGACATCACCCGACGTATCGCCGCTCGATGCGGTTCGCGATGTGATGGTGAGGCATATCGAAGGCTATACCACCGAACAGATGATCGCCGTCGACAACCTCATGCGGTCAAGCGAAGCGCTGCGTGCCCGCAAGCAGACGCACTATGCGGAACAGGAGCAAGCGCTCTTCGAGACGTTGTGCGAGGTGTGGCGGCAACCCGAGCGCCGCACCTCGCTTCGGATGGTCGCCATGGTCTCGGTCGGGGCGATGAGATTGGCGCTTCAAGCATGGAGAGACCAGACTGGCCAACGAAAGCCGGTGGCCAAGTTCTTAAGGGATGCCTTCGACAGTTTACGCATGGAACTCTGATTGCATCGAGGGCCATTCGTTCCTGACAGCAGCCCATCCCATGTGTCCTAACGGGCGCGGCTACGATCTCATCTGTCCCAATGAAACGCCTCGGTAGTCTCACGACGACCCAGCAAGAACGCATCGGCCACCAGTCGCAGCGGCGTCGTATCCACATCGGAATTGCGCGAACGGATCAGCGAGGCGAAACGCGAATACATCCCCGCATATTCCCGGTCTTCCCCGCCTACGTCCTGTCCAGGCAAGCTCAGCACGGCGCCACCCTTGGCAAGGGTCAACCTGCCCTGATCGGTCTCGACCACGATGTCCCAACTCTGTGGACCGGTCTGGCGCCAGTCCAGATCCATCGACATCGGGACATCGTCCCCGTCGACGAACCGCAGGTCGGCCGCGATGGGCGCCGCGCGGTTGGCGGGAATCGACAAGGTCGCGGACCGAAGGATGAACGCCCGGGGAAGTATGTACGTGGCGATCGACAATGCGTTGATCCCCGGATCGAAGACGCCCAGCCCGCCGGCTTCCCATATCCATTCTTGCCCGGGGTGCCACACGCGAACATCTTCCCGCCAACGGATGGAAACGCTCTCTATCCGCCGCTCGGCGAGCCAGGCGCGCGCAGGCTCTACGCCGGCGGCATATCGGGAATGCCAGCCCGCGAACAAGGTCAGGCCGCCAGCATCCGCCCGCTGTGAGAGTGCCGCGACTTCGGTCAATGTCGCGCCCGGCGGCTTCTCGAGGAAGACATGGACGTTGTTCTTCAGGGCCTTCCTGGCCAGCGTATAGCGAACCTGCGGCGGCGTGCAGAGGACGACCGCATCCACGGCGACGCCACCCTGGAACAACGCATCGAGGCTGTCGAAGCAAGGAACGCCTTCAACGCCCGACACCGCGGGATCGACCACTGCCGCAAGCTGGAAGTCATCGTCGTTCGCGATCGCGGGGAGGTGCTGGTCGCGGGCGATCTTGCCCAGGCCGACCACCGCGATGCGGATAGGGGCCACCGTCAAAGTGCCTTGACCGTGACGGCCTGCGCGGGTGCCTGCGCGAGCGCGTTACGCAGCGGCAAGGCGAACGGCGCGGCTTCTATCTCGAACACGTCGCCAAGCTGGGTAGCCACGCCATCGGAGAACGACAACGTGGCCGTACCGAAGAAATGCACGTGGATATCGCCCGGCTGCCGGAACAGCTCGTACTTGAAATGATGCGCCTCGAGATTCGCGAAGCTATGCGACATGTTCTCTTGCCCGGAGAGGAATGGCTTTTCCCACACGACCGCGCCGTTCCGATAGATGCGGCTCTTGCCTTCGATTTCAGCAGGAAGCGGGCCGACGAGCAATTCGGCACCCAGGGCCGCCTGACGCAATTTCGAATGCGCGAGCCAGAGGTAGTTATGCCGTTCCGTGATGTGGTCGCTGAACTCGTTCGCGAGGCAAACGCCGAGACGAAACGGCGTGCCGTCGTCACCGATGAGGTAGATGCCCGCGAGTTCCGGCTCCTCTCCGCCATCCTTCGCGAATGCGGGCGACGTGAGCGGTATGCCCGGCCCGACCAGGCCATGGCCGTTGCCCTTGTAGAACCATTCCGGCTGGCTGCCGACTTCCCCTTCCGCGGGTTTGCCGCCCGCGACTCCTTCGAGGAAGATTCGCATCGAATCCGTCTGCTTCTCGGCGACGGCCGCCTCACGGTGCATCTTGTCCCGCCCTTCCGCGGAACCCAGGTGGGTGAGGCCCGTGCCGGTCATGAAGAGATGCGCCGGGTCCGGGTGATCGATCGGAGCGAGCAAGCGGCCCGCGGCCAACTCCTCGACGATATCCACCGGCTTCCCGGCACCGCATGCGGCGATCGCGCCCGCGAGGTCGGTACCCATCGCGATGGCCTTGCCCGCGAGTGCCCGAACGCTATCGACGCCGGGCACGAAGGCGGCGGCATCGCCCCGCGCGGCGATCACCGAGCGCACGCCGTCCGCGGCGCGATGTTGCAGGAGACGCAAAGTCATGAAGTCTCTCTCTTCTCGGAAGACGGGATTCAGGCGGCCGGGATACCGTTGACGAGCCGCGGCAGGCCAGCGTCGTCGCGCAGCACGGCGGGCAACAAGGCCGGCGGGAAGTTCTGGTACGACACCGGGCGCAGGAACCGATCGATGGCGAGGCTGCCGACCGATGTCGAACGCCCGTCGGACGTCGCGGGGAACGGTCCGCCGTGCACCATGGCGTGGGTGACTTCGACGCCGGTCGGCCAGCCGTTGACGACGATGCGTCCGCACTTGCGTTCCAGCAGCGGGACCAGCCGGGCCGCCAATGCGGTATCGCCATCGTCCATCTGCAACGTCATCGTCAGCTGCCCCTCGCATGCCGCGAGGACTGCGCGAAGTTCGGCTTCGTCGGCACAGCGAACCAGCAGGGACGAGGCACCGAAGACTTCGTGCGCGAGCACCTTGTCGGCGAGGAACGCCTTGCCGCTGGTGGAGAAGAACGCCGCGCGCCCGGCGCTCGCGCTTTCGGTAGCCGGGCCTTGTGCCAGGGCCGTCACCTCGCTGTGTTTACGAAGCGCCTCGACCGATGTCTCGTACGCATGGTGGATCGCGGGCGTCAGCATGGTTTGCGGAGGTGCCTCGGACACCACGCGGCTGGCGGCCGACACGAACGCGTCCAGGCCTTCCCCTTCGATCGCCAGGAGCAAGCCGGGGTTGGTACAGAACTGTCCGGCGCCCATCGTCAACGAACCGACGAAGGCGGTGCCCATGGCTTCCCCGCGTGCACGCAGCGCCTCCGGCAATAGCAGCACCGGATTGACGCTCGACATCTCCGCGAACACAGGGATGGGGATCTCCCGTGCCTGTGCCAGTTTGACGAGCGCCAGGCCGCCGGCACGCGAGCCGGTGAATCCCACCGCGGCGATCGCCGGATCGGTGACCAGGGCCGCTCCCAGTTCGATCCCCGGGCCGGTGAGGTTCGCGAATACGCCGGACGGCAGGCCGCTCGCCTTCACCGCCTTGTGGATGGCATCCGCGACCAAGGCTCCCGTGGCGGGATGCGCGGGATGACCCTTGACGACGACGGGACAGCCGGCGGCGAGCGCCGATGCCGTATCGCCACCGGCCGTGGAAAACGCCAACGGGAAATTCGACGCACCGAACACGGCGACCGGCCCCAGGGGAATCCTGCGCAGTCGCAAATCGGCACGCGCGGACGGTGTCTCCCCAGCGGGGACGGGGTCGACGCGCAGCCCCATCCAGTCGCCGCGCCTGAGCACGCCGGCGAACAACCTCAGCTGGCCGACCGTACGGCCGCGCTCGCCCTCCAGGCGCGCGCGCGGCAATCCGCTTTCGCGCATGGCGGTGACGATGAGCTCGTCACCCAGGGCGAGGATTTCCTCGCCGATGCGTTCCAGGAACGCCGCCCGGTCACCGGCATCTGTCGTACGATAAACATCGAAGGCCGCCTCGGCGGCCGCACAGGCGGACCTGACCTCAGCCATATCGTCCGGCGTGAACGCAGGGCCGAAAGGCTGCCCGGTCGCCGCTTCCACCGAGCGGAAAGTACTCTGCATCCCGCCTGTCTTCTCATCGTTCGACATGTGCTGCGCCACGATAATTACTCAGACAATTAGGTTAAGGCGGTTATGCTGGTTTTGCAATGCCAAGCGGTCGATGGCCAGGAAGGAATGAGCACGTGAGCAAGACGACGACGCCGACAGTACCGATCGAACGCGAACGCCAGCCGCGCGGTACCGGTCGACGCCTGTACGGCGCCATCGCGAACAAGCTGGGCGCCGCGATTCTCTCCGGTGAATACCAGCCGGGTGACGTACTCTCCGGCGAAGTGGTTTTTTCCGAGCAGCTGGACGTTTCGCGAACGGCCTACCGCGAGGCGATCCAGGCACTGGCTGCCAAAGGCTTGGTCGAAAGCCGGCCAAAGGCCGGTACGCGCGTGTTGCCCCGGAGCCGCTGGAACCTGCTCGATCCCGAGGTGTTGGGTTGGGCATTCACCGGGCAGCCCGACATCGGCTTCATTCGTAGCCTGTTCGAACTCCGCGCCATCGTGGAGCCCGCCGCCGCCGCACTGGCCGCGGAACGACGCGACAACGAGGCACTCAAGACCATGCGCGACGCCCTGGCCCGCATGACCCGCCATACCCTCGCCACCGAGGCCGGCCGCACGGCCGACCGTGACTTCCACAGCGCGATCCTGCATGCCACCGGCAACGATGCGCTCATCGTGTTGAATGCGAGTATCTGTGCCGCCGTCAGCTGGACGACACAGTTCAAGCAACGCCAGCGCACCCTGCCCCGCAATCCCATCCCGGACCATCGCCGGGTGCTCGTCGCCATCGCCGATCGCGACCCGGCCGCCGCCAGCGAAGCGATGCGCGTACTCGTGGAACTGGCGCTGGAAGACACCCGGCAGGCGATGGAACCGTAAGCCGCATCGCTGACCGCCCGCCTCAGCGGGGCCTAGCGACCTCCGACGCGGCGCTTGTTGTAGACGTCGAACGCGACGGCCGCCAACAGCACCAGCCCCTTGATCAGCGACTGGTATTCCGTGCCGACGCCGAGGATCGACATGCCGTTGTTGAGCAGGCCGATGATGAGGCCACCGATGATCGCGCCGGTCACCGTGCCGATACCGCCGGTCACGGCGGCGCCACCGATGAACACGGCGGCGATCGCGTCGAGTTCGAAACCCGTGCCGGCGCTCGGGCTCGCCAGGTTCAGCTGGGCGGTGAAGACCAGTCCGGCCAGCGCGGAGATGACTCCCATGTTCACGAACAGCAGGAAGGTGACGCGCTTGGTTTTCACGCCCGAAAGGGCCGCCGCGTTGAGGTTGCCACCGATCGCGTAGACATGGCGCCCGAAAACCGACCGCGCCATGATCGCCGCATACGCGACGATCAGCACGCCCAGGATCACCAGAACGATCGGCGTGCCGTTATAGCTGGCCAGCAGGAACGCCATGCAACCGATCAGGAAGACCGAGAAGGCCAGCTTGAGGATGAAATACCAGAGCGGCTCGGACTCCAGTCCGTAGGTATGCCGCACCATCCGCTGGCGCAACGAGCCATAGAGCAGCACGAGGGCGGCGACGCCCCCCAGGATGAGCGTGAGTGGCTCGTATCCGCTGGTGCCGAACGCCGGCAGGAACCCGGAACCCATCCGGCGGAACGCTTCCGGAAAGGGTGAAATCTGCTGGTTTTGCAGCGCGATCTGCGCGGCCCCGCGAAACAGCAACATGCCTGCCAACGTGACGATGAACGCGGGAATCCTGAAATAGGCGATCCAGAAGCCCTGCCATGCGCCGACGACGCCACCGATGACCAGGCAGAGCACGATCGCCGCCGGCCAGGGGATGTGCCACTGCGTGATCATGACGCCGGCCATCGCCCCCACGAAGGCCACGAGCGAACCGACCGACAGGTCGATGTGGCCCGCGATGATCACCATGACCATGCCGATGGCAAGGATCAGGATGTAGCTGTTCTGGATGACCAGGTTCGATACGTTGATCGGCCGGAGCGTGATGCCGCCGGTCGCGAACTGGAAGAACAGCACGATCACGATCAGCGCGCTGAACAGGCCGACCTGGCGAAGCTGTCCCGCCAGGTATTTCAGCGCGGTCTTCGTCGCGCTGGACGGTGGCGTCAATTCATTGGAGGTTGTCACTGGCGCCCCGCTCCCGTTCTCTTGTCATGTGCTGCATAAGGATTTCGGCGGTCGCTTCGGATCGCGGGATATCCGCCGTGATACGGCCCTCGGCGAGGGTGTAGATACGATCGCAGACGCCCAGGAGCTCGGGGAGTTCCGACGAGATCATGATGATGCCTTTGCCCTCGTCGGCGAGCCGGTTGATGATGGCGTAGATCTCGTACTTGGCGCCCACGTCGATGCCACGGGTCGGCTCATCGAGGATCAGCACATCCGGGTCGGCATACATCCACTTGGACAACACGACCTTCTGCTGGTTACCGCCCGACAATTTCCCGGTGATCGAGGACACGCTGGGCGCCTTGATCTTGAGCGACTTGAGGTACTCGCCCGCCACGGTGGCCTCTTTATGCCCATCGACGAAACCGAACAGGCCCGCGAGCTTGCCCAGGGCCGAGCCCGATGTATTGCGGGTGATGTCGTCGATGAGGTTCAACCCATAGCGCTTGCGATCTTCCGTGGCATACGCCACGCCGTTCCTGATCGCCTTCGGCACGGTGCTCATGTCGATCTCGACACCGCGCTTGAACACCTTGCCGCTGATCTTCACGCCGTAGCTCTTCCCGAACACGCTCATCGCGAGCTCGGTCCGTCCTGCCCCCATCAACCCGGCGATGCCGACGATTTCTCCCGCCCGCACGCGGAGGCTGGCGTCGGTGATGATCTGCCGGGTGACGTCGATCGGGTGAAAGACGTTCCAGTTCTCGATGCGTAGAAGCTCTTCACCGATGTTCGGCGTGTGCTCCGGATACCGGCTTTCCAGTTCGCGCCCGACCATGCCCTTGATGATCCGTTCTTCGGAGACGTGGTCCGCCTGCATGTCGAGCGTCTCGATCGTACGGCCGTCGCGGATGATCGTCACTTCGTTGGCGATCGCCTCGATCTCGTTGAGCTTGTGGCTGATGATGATCGAGGTGATGCCCTGCGCCTGGAGCTGCTTGATCAACCCGAGCAGGTGCGCCGAATCGGCGTCGTTCAGGGCCGCGGTGGGCTCATCGAGAATGAGCAACTTCACCCGTTTGGACAAGGCCTTCGCGATTTCCACCAGCTGTTGCTGGCCGACGCCGAGGTCGGTGATCTTGGTGACCGGGTTGTTCTTCAGCCCTACCCGTTCGAGCAGCTTCGCGGCTTCCAGGTTGGTCTTGTTCCAGTCGATCCACCCACGCGTCTGCTGCTCGTTGCCGAGGAAGATGTTCTCGGCGATGGAAAGATACGGGCTGAGCGCAAGCTCCTGATGAATGATGACGATACCGGCCGCTTCGGAATCGTTGATGCTCCTGAAGTCGACCGGCTGGCCCTCGAAGACGATCTGTCCGTCGAACGTCCCAGCGGGATATACCCCGCTGAGAACCTTCATGAGCGTCGACTTGCCGGCACCGTTCTCGCCACAGATGGCGTGGACATGGCCACGCTTCACTCCTAGCGACACATCCTGCAATGCCTTGACACCTGGAAACGCCTTCGTGATGCCCCGCATCTCGAGAATATGATCGGTCACGTGCCCTCCAGCGCGTCTTACTGCAGCTGCGCCGGGGTGTAGTAACCGCTATCGACAAGCACTTCCTTGTAGTTCGCCTTGGTGACCACGGTCGGCTGGAACAGGTAGGTCGGGACGACCACGACCTTGTTGTTGTACGTCTTGTCGTCGTTCGTTTCCGGCTTCTTGCCGGTCAGCAGGTCGTTGGTCATCACGGCCGCCTGGTCGGCGAGCTTGCGCGTGTCCTTGTAGATCGTGGAGTACTGCTGGCCCGCGATGATCGACTTGACCGAGGCCGCCTCCGCATCCTGCCCGGTGATGATCGGCAGCGGTTTCGCGGCGCCGCCGTAGCCCGCACCCTGCAAGGCGGAGATGATGCCGATCGACATGCCGTCGTACGGAGAGAGCACGCCATCGACATTGGCGCCGTCCGAATAGGACTTGGCGACCAGGTTCTGCATGCGCGCCTTCGCCGTCGCCGGATCCCACTGCAGGGTGGCCACCTGGGTGAAGCCGGTCTGGCCGCTCTTGATGACGATGGAGCCGTCGTCGATGTACGGCTTGAGCGTGTCCATCGCGCCGTTATAGAAGAACGTGGCGTTGTTGTCGTCGGGGCTACCCGCGAACAGCTCGACGTTCAACGGTCCCTTCTTGTCGGTCTTCTTGCCATTCGCATCGAGGAAGCCCAGGCCGGTAAGCAGGCTGTTGGCCTGGTCGACACCGACCTTATAGTTGTCGAACGACACGTAGTAATCGACGTTCTTGCTACCGGTAAGGAGGCGGTCGTAGGAAATGACCTTGATGCCGGCTTTTGCCGCGGCATCGAGCTGGTCGCTGAGCGAGCCACCGTCGATCGACGCGATGACCAGCACCTTGGCACCCTTGGTGATCATGTTGCTGACCTGGAGCACCTGCTGCGGGATCTTGTTGTCGGCGTACTCGAGATCGACCTTGTAGCCGAGCTTCTCCAGGTCCTCCTTGACGGCGTTGCCATCCTTGATCCAGCGCTCGGAGACCTTGGTGGGCATGGCGACACCGACCAGAGCGCCCTTGTTGTCCGATGACGAGGCGGCGGTGTCGCCGTTGCCACGCCCGCCGGAACAAGCCGCGAGCGAGAAGGCGAAGCCGACGGCCGCGAGGCCGATATACAGGTTGCGTGCGTTCACTTTGGAATACCTTTCGGTTGAGTGCTGGAAATTACCCGTCTTTCCGAAAACGTCTTTACCGCCGCGTATCTCATCGATTATCTTGTCTGAGTAATAGACTATCGGCGCACTGATCGCGCGTCAACGACCGCCGCTCGACTGTACCCCCAAGTGCCGAACGGCTTCCTGCCTGTCTCCAGAGACCTCCCGCTCGCCATGACACAGCCCCCCTCTCCGCTTCGTTCCCGCGCCTGGTTCGACAATCTCGAAAACATCGACATGACCGCGCTGTACCTGGAGCGGTATCTCAACTTCGGCCTGTCGCTGGAAGAGTTGCGCTCGGGCAAGCCGATCATCGGCATCGCCCAGACGGGCAGCGATCTTTCGCCGTGCAACCGCCATCACGTCGTGCTTGCCGAACGCGTGCGCGAAGGTATTCGTGAAGCGGGCGGCATCGCGCTGGAGTTCCCGGTGCATCCGATCCAGGAAACAGGAAAGCGTCCCACCGCCGGCCTCGATCGCAACCTGGCGTACCTGTCCCTGGTCGAAGTGCTGCATGGTTATCCCATCGACGGCGTGGTGTTGACGATCGGTTGCGACAAGACCACGCCAGCCTGCCTCATGGCGGCGGCCACCGTGAACATCCCGGCCATCGCGCTTTCGGTCGGCCCCATGCTCAACGGCTGGCACAAGGGCGAACGTACCGGCTCGGGAACGATCGTCTGGAAAGCGCGCGAGTTGTTGGCTACCGGCGCCATCGACAAGGAAGGCTTCATCAAGCTGGTCGCCTCGTCCGCGCCATCGACAGGCTATTGCAACACGATGGGAACGGCGACGACGATGAACAGCCTGGCCGAAGCCCTCGGCATGCAGCTGCCGGGCGCCGCGGCGATCCCCGCGCCCTACCGCGACCGTCAGGAAGTCGCCTATTTCACCGGCAAGCGCATCGTCGAGATGGTCGCGGAAGATCTCAAACCCTCCGACATCCTCACCCGCGAAGCATTCCTCAATGCCATCGTGGTCAACTCGGCCATCGGCGGATCGACCAACGCGCCCATCCACCTCGCAGCCATCGCGCGTCACATGGGCGTGGAACTGACGATCGACGACTGGCAGACGCACGGCCACAAGGTGCCGTTGATGGTCAACCTGCAACCGGCCGGGGAATACCTCGGCGAGGACTTCTACCACGCCGGCGGCGTACCCGCGGTGGTGGGCGAGTTGCTCAGGCAGGGCCTGATCCACGAAGGCGCGATGACGGCCAACGGCAAGTCCATCGGCGAGAACTGCCGCGATGCGACCATCGAGGACGAGCGCGTCATCCGCCCGTTCACCCGTCCCCTGAAGGAAGATGCCGGATTCATCGTGTTGCGCGGCAACCTGTTCGACAGCGCCATCATGAAAACCAGCGTCATCAGCCCGGAGTTTCGCGAACGCTATCTCAGCCGTCCCGAGGACCCCGAAGCGTTCGAAGGCCCGGCGGTCGTCTTCGACGGCCCGGAGGATTATCACCACCGCATCGACGACCCCTCGCTCGGCATCACCACCGACACCTTGCTCTTCATGCGCGGCGCGGGCCCGGTGGGCTACCCGGGTTCCGCGGAAGTGGTGAACATGCGGCCGCCGGCCTATCTCATCCGCGAAGGCGTGCACGCGCTGCCTTGCATCGGTGACGGTCGCCAATCGGGCACCTCGGGTTCGCCCTCCATTCTCAACGCGAGCCCCGAGGCCGCGGTGATGGGGGGACTGGCGCTGATCCGCACCGGGGATCGCGTCCGCATCGACCTCGGCAGGGGCACGGCCAATGTATTGATCAGCGACGAGGAACTGGCCGAGCGCCGCCGAGCGCTGGCCGAAGCGGGCGGCTACCGCTATCCGGCATCGCAGACGCCGTGGCAGGAGATCCAGCGCAGCATCGTCGGACAGATGGAAACCGGCGCCATCCTCGAAGGTGCGGAGAAATACCAGCAGATCGCGCAGACGAAGGGGCTCCCGCGGGACAGTCACTGACCGGCCAGGCAAGCGCTAACCGGTCGACACGCCCTTGGTGTTCGGCCGGCTCCGCGAAGCCTCCACCAGATAAGCACGCGACATGACGGGCAGCTGCGCCCGTAGTATCGCCAGGGATGCAGGCGAGCCATCTTTCTCCAGTACGGCTTGCACCGTGCCGACGAGCATGGAACGCAATGCGAACGTCACGGTCTCGACATCGTCGAACACGGCATCCGATGCCGTGGCGAGCAGCCGCGCGATGGCCCGATCGGTACGCCCGACCACATCGGCGATGAGGTCGGCCGTATCCAGTTCGGCGGCGACCACATACAAGGCCCGCGAGCCAGGAAGGTGGCGCAGTTTCGCTTCGAGGTACGCGCGGCACAGGCCATCCGAGATCTCCCGCAGGGGCGCGCCCTCGTATCGCACGCATGCCTCCTGCATGGCGATCACCACATCTCCCAGGTACTGATCGAGCACCGCGTATAGCAAGGCCTGCTTGTGCGGGAAATACTGGTACATCGTGCCCACGGAGACCCCGGCCCGCTGCGCCACGCGCGTGGTCGTGAGCCGGGCGATGCCATCGGATAGCAAAACCTGAAACGTCGCCTCGAAAATCGCCGCCACGGTCGCCGTCGAGCGGGCCTGGCGCGGGGATTTACGGGGCTTCAGGGACTCGGAAGGCACGACGGTCATATGCGAATGTAAAAACCGAAGGATGATTCATAAATTAACTCATAGCGCCAACCATCACTACTCCACAAGGAAACGCCATGAGTAACGCAGATCGTCGCATCTCCCTCGTCACCGGTGCCAACAAGGGCATCGGTCTTGAAGTCGCCCGCCAGCTTGGCAAGGCCGGTCATCGTGTCCTGCTCGGCGCACGAGACGAAACACGTGGCCGCGAAGCGGCGAAAACCCTTCAGGCCGAAGGTATCGACGTGCGCTTCGTGGCCGTGGATCTCACAAACCCCAACTCGCTGACGGCCGCCGCCGCCGACATCGAGGCCAACGAAGGCCGCGTCGACGTCCTCGTCAACAACGCCGCCATCGCGTTGCAAAACGACGGCCTGCCGGGAACGGTCGACCTGGACGCCGTGCGCCAGACATTCGAAACCAACTTCTTCGGCACCGTCGCCGTTACACAGGCACTCTTGCCGCTGCTGAAGAAATCCACTTCCGGTCGCATCGTCAACGTCTCCAGCGGTCTCGGTTCCATCACCCTGAACAACGACCCGGCCTGGGAGTTCGCCGCGGTCAAGTTCCTTGGCTACAACGGCTCGAAGGCCGCGCTGAATATGTTCACGGTGCTGCTGGCAGCCGAACTGAAGGAACACGGGATCAAGGTGAACGCCGCCGATCCCGGCTACACCGCCACCGACCTGAACGGCCATAGCGGCCACCAGACCATCCCTGAAGGTGCCGCTGAAGCCATCCGCCTCGCCCTGCTCCCGGACGACGGCCCGACCGGTGGGTTCTTCAACTCCGATGGTGCAGAGCCCTGGTAACTTCTTTTTGATCGTCACGGAGAGCACCGAAAGGTGTCCTCCGTGATCAATGTGCGCCAACCACAAGGCCTGCCATGGCAATGCCAACTAGAAACTTAGCCCCAACGGCTTGTCACATTCATATTCCTCGTCAATCTTTGTCATGTCATCGGATGAGATGTGCCGCGCGATACGTTCCTGCGGAGTGAGGCTCCGCCAGACTTCCACGTCGATGCAATGACGATTGGTAACACCAAAGAGACGTTGCGTGTTTCGCATCAACGCACCCACACCTTGATCCGTTGGATTACTCAACTGAATGCCCGGCGCAAGACGTCGATCGGAACCAGGAATACCACGGACATGGCTTGAACTTTCGGCGTTCAGCAGGCGCTCCTGAAATCCTCCGTCGCTGCCAGCCGCCTCGTTGCGAGCCGGCGTGGCCGTTGGCAAGCCAGATGCAGAAGCCGCATTCACGTTAACCGCACCACCGGACAATGATTCAGAACGCGCGGTTGGCTCGCGGGCGTCCCTCGGGGGAGGCGCCTTTCCCATGACGGGTGCACCTCCTCGTCGACTCGATAACGCCTCTGTCACAGCAGCTGTCGCCGCCTTGTTAGACGCAGCAAGTGGCATCGGTGGCGATATGAATCGCAGTTGTAGAGTTGCCGTAGCCCTGCTTTCCATTCCAGTCGGCTTATCGACACTATCGACTCCAGGCCGAAGCAACGACACTAGTAAAGCGAAATGGCAGCCTATCGCCACGGCCCATGCCGCGATTCGGTGTGTCGAGCCGGACAGAGCATCCGGCCTCCGCCTTTCCACCCTCACGGCGCGCCCTCCTTTGGCAAGCATTTATGGCCTCTACCGGCTATTTCGGTCGCGAAGGACGAGCCGGCGGTCTTTCCCAGCAAATACAGAACCCTCGCAAAGCCGGCGTCGCTTCGACCTAGCTAACTGTGGAAGGTTCCATGGACGGTCGACGAATATCGTCGTTAAGGGCAATGTTCGCCCCGATCCGCCATAGCACCCCGCTGGGGTCGGTAAGCGTGAAATCACGGATAGCCCATGCGCGGTCTTCCGGGGTGCTACAGCGCACGCCATAACGTCGAACCAGCTGCTGTGCCTGGACACGGCTCCACCAGGCGTCCACGTCGACCACGAGCAAATGCATCATGAAGTTCGAAGCGTGGTCAGGCATGTAGAACTTCTGCAAAAGAAAACTGCAATTTCCCGCCCGCAAGTAAGCGAGGGAATCATCGGTGAAAGCCACCTCGAACCCCAGGTCGACATAGAAGCGTTTAGATAGTTCGAAATCCCTCGCGGGAACGAAAGCCTTTATCTCGACGGTTTCCAATGCCATAGGATGTCCTTCTGCGAGAGTGTCACATGTACGAACAGCCAGGAGTCATCTGGACAGGAATCTGGCCAAGGGTTTCGGCTTGGATGGAAATATACGCCGCATCCGCCGTATTTTGCGCCCCCACCCGTATTTTTCGCCTCCGCCTCCGCTCGTCCAACACTACACCGTGTCATTCGTAGGGGAGCCGTCGGCTGCCGTTCTCAGAGCGATTCCGCAGGGAGGCGAAGGCCGAACGAGGACTTAGCGAAGAGAATGGCAGCCGACGGCTCCCCCTGCCTCGACGCATAAAAAACCCACGGCATCCCTGCCGTGGGCCTCGTCTTTCAGCGGTCGCGCCGGACCATGCCGGCGATCGCATCAGGCGGCGTCGCTATGCAGTTGACGCACGGTTTCCGTGCCACGATTGATCTCGATGCGGCGAGGCTTCATGGCCTCGGGAATCTCGCGCTTCAGATCGATCGAGAGCAGGCCATTGGCAAGGCGCGCGCCGGTCACCCGCACATGCTCGGCCAGTTCGAATCGCCGGCTGAAGGCCCGGGTCGCGATCCCGCGATGCAGGTATTCGCCCTCGGCTTCGGCCTTGTGCTCACCGCTGACGATAAGCATGTTCGACTGGGTCGAGATGTTCAGCTCGTCCTCCGTGAATCCCGCCACCGCCATGGTGATGCGATACGAATCCTCGTCGATCTTGACGGAATCGAACGGCGGATAGTTGTCTCCCTGCTGCGAGCGCGAGGCGGATTCGAGCAATTCGAACACGCGGTCGAAGCCGATGCTCGAACGCAGGAGCGGGGAGTAATCGAGAAGAGTACGCATGGCCATATCCTCATGAATAAGCAACATGGATGGGTTCTCTTGCCCACCCTCCCGGGTGGACAGGCTGGCCCCGAAGCGGCCAGCGATGCGTAACTAGGGATGCCTCGCTCCATTTCAAGCCGGCACATTCAGAATTTGTTTAGCCATCCATACAGGTTGCTTCACCGATGTCGTCACACCCTTGATGATGAGGCCACGACGGCTTTAACGACCGGATGGAATGCTGCCCGCGTCGTCGGCGGAACCTGTCGCAGGCGGCAATCACCTTTTCTTGTGGAGGACCCGAAAATGGCAAATTCCGGCAACACCAACCGCAACGCCCCCGGTAGGGGCGGCGACCAGGCAAGCCACGAGCAACACGTCAAGGCAGGCCAGCAATCGCACAAGAACACGGGCGGACAGCAGCAGTCGTCCGAAAGCTCCATGAGGGGCGGTTCGAGCGAACAGCACGCCAAGGCTGGCCAACAAAGCCACAAGAACCAGTAACCGTCTAAACCACGAAACGGAAGAAGGCGCGGTCTCCGCGCCTTCTTCCTGCCCGGCCACCCCGCCTTCACGCGACGGCCTGAATGCTTCGGTCATTTCACCGGAGCAACGATATGAAGGACTCGTTCTTCAAGCGCAACGGGTTGAGCATCGTCGTCGGCCTGATGATGCTGGCGACGTGGGGGGCGCAGGCCATCACGGGCCATGCCGCGCATAACCAGGAACTGGGCGAGCATGGGCTTCCCGACATCGGCCTTGTCGCTTATTTGATGAGCGGCGACTTCTGGTCGGCCACCTGCGAGAACTGGGAGTCCGAGTTCCTCCAGATGGGCCTGTACGTACTGCTCACCGTCTGGCTGCGCCAGAAAGGGTCGGCCGAATCGCGTCCCGTGGACGAGAAGGAAGAGGAAAACGAGCCGACGCCCGAACATCTGCAACCCAAGGCCTGGCGCCGTGGCGGGATCGTGCGCTGGCTCTACGCCAACTCGCTATCCATCGCGTTCCTCTGCCTGTTCGCCATGAGCTTCGCGGGCCACCTGTTCGGCAGCTGGCGAAAATCCATCGCCGAGGCACTGGCACACCACCAGCCGCCCGAGCGGTTGGCCGCCTATATCGTCGATCCCTCGTTCTGGTTCGAGTCTTTCCAGAACTGGCAAAGCGAATTCCTGGCGGTGTTCTCCCTCGTCGTCCTGTCGATCTTTCTTCGCCAGAAGGATTCGCCGCAGTCCAAACCCGTCGACGCACCCAATAGCCGGACAGGAAGTTGACCTGTAGTAGCGCGCACATGGAACCCATTATGAGGCCGGCAACATCTTTCGATAGGCGGCGCTAATCGAGCATTATCCTGCGACGTGAAATCTACGTGATAGTCTCTTAGATATCAGAGATTTAGATCGTTCATATCGCTTCTTCCGCAATTGCATACGCCCATTCACATCGCAAGTATTGACGACTTCTGAACGATAGTTTTATGTTCGGGCTGCCGTTGACGGGCGACCGAACGGCTTTGGCTTGTTTTCCATCGTTTGAAACATTCGGAAAGAATTTCGAATAGCGAATGGAAATGCTTTCCGAGTGAGACCTTCGGCAACCGCCGATGCGTTACTTGTGGCCCGCTGGGGGCCAACTCTGGGGAGAGCAGTAAATGAATTCACGTGACCTACGGCAGGCGCAAGTCCTGCGTCGTTCCGCACTGGCCTTGGCCCTTGCGGTTGGCCTCGGCGGCACGGGTGCCGTCCTCGCTCAGGCCACCACGGGCGCGATCTTCGGCCAGGCCAGTCCAGGCAGCACGATCCAGGTATCCGGCACGACCGGTGTGACCCGCGAGGTCACGGTCGGTACCGACGGCCGGTACCGCATCGGTAATCTTCCGCTAGGCAGCTATACGGTCAACGTCATGCAGAACGGCCAGGTGGTCGATTCCCGCAAGAACGTCGGCCTGACCGTGGGTGCGGGATCGGAAGTCTCATTCACCGGGGCCCCCACCGCCACCGGCGCCCAGGCGCTGGAATCGGTCACCGTGACAGCGAATGCGCTACCGCCGATCGATGTCTCCGCGGTGGATTCGCGCACGGTGATCACCTCCGAGCAACTCGCCCGCCTGCCGCTCGGCCGCAACGCGGAAGCCATCGCCCTGCTCGCTCCGGGCGTGAATCCAGGCGCGGGCTTCTTCGGGCGGACCGTCTCGTTCGGCGGCTCGGGCGTGTCCGAGAACGCTTACTACATCAACGGCTACAACACGGCCGATCCGCTGCGTAACCTGGGTGGCGTGGGCCTTCCCTATGGCGCCATCGACCAGCAGGAGATCTATACCGGCGGCTACAGCGCGATGTATGGGCGCTCCGAAGGCGGCGTGATCAGCCAGGTCGGCAAGCGCGGCACGAACGAATGGCATTTCGGCGCGCAGATCCTGTGGGAGCCGAAGTTCGCTCGCTCGCAGCTGGGCAACCAGTACTTCCCAAGTGCGAACCTGCCCGCGGGCTACGAGTACTCCGACCCCTCGCTGGCCGGCCAGCTCTACCGCAATCGCGTAGGCGACAACCAATGGACACGCACGGTCAGCGCGTACGCCGGCGGTCCGCTGATCAAGGATAAGCTGTACCTGTTCGTCGCCGCGGAAACGGAGAAAACGGAAGGTACCAATACCAATCCCTTTACCACGGCACCAAACGCGACCAACCACTACAAGTGGGATTTGCCGAAGTACTACGCGAAGCTGGACTGGAACATCAACGACAGCAACATCCTCGAACTGACCGGGATCAACTCGGCGGACGAACGCAGCGGCAAGTATTCCACCTTCGACTACGACACACGCGAACACCTGGGCTTCCAGGGACGCTACCCCGACAGCACGAAGACGTCGTCGACCTACGGCATCGCCAAGTACACCAGCTACATCACCGACGACCTGACGTTCTCGGCGACTTACGGAAAGAGCAAGACAACCGACGTCCAGCGCAATCCGGGCGACCTGGGCCTGCCCTTCATCAGCCGTCCGGACCTCCAGGATCCGGCGATCACCGGCGGACAGTCTTTCACCAACACCACGGCCACCACGCAGAAGATCGCGCCGGGCGCGAACAGCAAGACCCACGGCCTGCGTGCCGACCTGGAATGGCAAGTCGGAGATCACCGCGTGACCGGCGGTATCGACAACATGAAGTACACCGCGCAGGACGAAGGCGTGACGACCACGGGCCCGGGCTATTTCTGGGCCTACGGTCACGTGAACGATCCCACCGTCCCACTCGTCCCGGGCCTGGGCGTCGGCCCGACCGGCGGTGACGGCTATTACGCCCGTCGCACGATCTTCATCACGACCACGAGCATGGAAGTCGACCAGAAGGCTTACTACCTGGAAGACAAGTGGCAGATCACCGACAAGTTCCTGTTCACCATCGGTGTACGCAACGACCGGTTCAAGAACTACAACGACCAGGGTCGTACCTACGTCAACAGCGGAAACCAGTGGGCGCCACGATTGGGCGCTTCATGGGACGTCTTCGGCGACTCCTCGCTGAAGATCTACGGCAACCTCGGCCGTTATTACCTCGCGCTACCGAACAGCGTCGCTATTCGAGGCGCCTCGGCCTCGACCTTTACCAACGAGTACTTCACGTATACCGGCATCGATCCGAACGGCGAACCGACCGGCCTGAGCCCGATCGGTCCCGGCCCGGTATCCTCGAACGGCGAGTACGGTCAGCCCAATGATCCGAAGTCGATCACCGCGACCGACCTCAAGTCGCAGTACCAGGATGAAGCCATCCTCGGCTTCGACAAGACGCTGGGTCCCGACTGGGTCACGGGCGCCAAGGTCATGGTTCGCAAGCTGCGCGCGGCAATCGACGATGTCTGCGACACCGCACGTATCGCCGACAAGCTGGCGGCGACCGGTATCGATCCGGACAGCGTCACCATCCCGGGCTGCGTGATCTTCAACCCGGGCCGCTCGAACGAGTTCAGCCTGGCCAACGTCGACGGCAGTGGCCGTACCAAGGTGAAGATGTCCAAGGACGACTGGGGCTTCACCACCGGTGCCAAGCGCAAGTACTACTCACTGGACCTGTACCTGGAACATCCGTTCGATGGCAAGTGGTTCGGCCGCGCCATTTACACCTTCTCGAAGAGCTACGGCAACACGGAAGGCCAGGTGAAGTCGGATATCGGCCAGAACGACATTTCGAAGACGCAGGATTGGGACGCCGCCGCGCTGATGGTGCATAGCAATGGCCTGCTGGCCAACGATCGCAAACACCAGTTCAAGGCCTACGGCTCCTACCAGGTGACCCCGGAATGGCTGCTTTCCGGTTCACTGCGCCTCACCTCCGGCGCGCCGAAGTCCTGTCTCGGCTTCTTCGGCCCGAACGACGACGACCCGATCAGCTACGGCTCGTCGTACCACTCCTGCGCGGGCAAGCTCTATGCACCGGGCGAGCAGCGCATGCCCTGGTTCAAGCAGCTCGATCTGTCGGTCGAATACCGCCCGGCGTTCGCCGACCACAAGCTGGCCTTCGGCCTGCAGGTCTTCAACGTCACCAACGAGCGCAAGCCGCTCCTCAACGACTATGTCTACGAGGACGATCGCTTCACGGTGTCGAACACCTACGGTGCGGGGCTGTACTACCAGACGCCTCGTTATGCCCGCCTGACCGCGAGCTACGATTTCTGAGCTGGGAATCATTACGGCATCACAACAAAAACCGGGCCAGGGAGGGCCCCTCATTGCAAACTCCCCTCGCCGCCGTGCACAACGGTGGCGTTTTTTTTAAGGACCGATATATGCGTTCGTTCGGCAAAGCGTACGTCCCCCGTTCCGTCCTGGCGCTCTTCCTCTTCCTGCCTTTGTGCGCATCCGCGCAGCACAAGGCGGGTGACATCGTCGTCGAGCGGCACACGATACATGACGAGAAGGGCCAGTCCCGGGACTACGAAATCGGCACGCTTTACGTGCCGGAGAACAGGCACAAGCCGGACAGCCGGCTCATCGGTGTCGGCTTCGCCCGGATCAAGGGACCGGCGTCGACGCGTCCGGGAACGCCTCCGGTCTTCTGGCTTCCTGGCGGACCGGGACTGACCGTGCTCGGTGCATTTACCGATACGGACGCATCGTCGAAATCCCGGCTGCGCTCATGGCTCGCCTTCGGCCAGGTCGGCGACCTCGTCGTCATCGAACAGCGTGGCTATACCACCCGCGGCGACATGCTGACCATTGCCTCGAAACCCCTGCCCGACGATCGCCCCGGCTCCGTGCGCGACGACGTGGCCGCCATGCGGGAAGATGCCAAGGCCGCCATCGCGGCCTACCCGGACAAGGATCTCTCCGGCTACGACATCGGCGAGTTCGCCAGCGATATCGACGACCTCCGTCGTGCGCTCGGCTATCAAAAGATCAGCCTCTTCGGCGGCAGCTTCGGTTCGCAATGGGCGCTGGCGGTCATGCGGCTGCATCCGGGCATCGTCAGCCGCGCCGTGATCGCCAGCGTGGAACCCTTGAACAATGGTTACGACATGCCTTCGCATGTCTATGCCTCGCTGCAACGCATCGCCTACGATGCCGATCGCGCGCCATCGCTGGCACCCTACCTTCCGCAGGGTGGCCTCATGGCGGCCGTGAAGGCGCTTCACGAGCGCTTCGCCGCGGCCCCCGTCACGGTCACGTTCAAGGAGGACAATGGCGCGACGCGGCGCATCGTGCTTGGCGAGGGCGATCTCCAGCAGGCCCTCCTGTCGCACACGCAGGAAAGCGCGGAATGGCCGGCCTTCATCCTTTCGCTGTATCACCGGCATTACGAGGCATGGGCGCGCGAGGTCGCCGGCGAGCGCAAGCCGGACCCAAGGATCCTGATAGGACCGCTGGCGGATAGCAGCCTCGGCGTCAGCGCCGAGCGCGAGCACCTCCTGCGCACCGATCCCGCGCTGGACATGTTGGGAACGTGGAATTTCGAGGGAAATATCGCTTCGGCCGCCGACTGGCCGACTGCGGACATGGGCGACGGGGTACGCAAACCCATCGTGTCCGACATACCCGTGGTTTTCATCCACGGCGACTGGGACACCTCGACGCCTGTCGAGAATACCCTGGGCCTGCTTCCCTATTTCCCGAAGGGCCATGCCATCCTGGTCCACCGGGGATCGCACGACGGCGCGTTCTATCAACTGCGGAACGAACCGGCGGCGAAGCAAGCCGTGTACGGATTCCTCGCCACCGGGGAAACATCGGGACTGCCCGTCGAGGTCACGCTTCCGGTTCCGGACTTCGAGGTACCTTCCTTCGCGCCGCCGACATCGACCTCGGCGCCGCCGGCGCGGTCTTCCTGAGCGTAGCCGTCCGCCTTCGAGGGCTCGGACCGATCAGGTCGGGCTCTGCCGGTCGTTCTCGGCCTCGATCTGCTGCAGGTCGAGGTCGCGCTCCATGTAGTGCAGCAACTCGTCGTGGATCTGGCCGGAACGATGCAGGCGCAGGAGTTCGGTGCGACCCGCGGCGATGGCCGCCAGCACCACGTCGTAATGCGCGGCGCGCCCCCCTTCGTTCGCATGCGGGGCCTTGCTGTAGCGTTCGGCGACCGTCACGCGATAGGTGTACTGCTCCAGCAGGCGGGGATGGATCAAGCGCCCTTCGTCATCGTAGGCGCGCGCCTTCACCGCCGCGAGTTGGGCGGAATCGATGAATACGGAAGCCTGTGCTTCCGTCAGGTGCGTGCTTTCCGCCTTCTCGCCGGCATCGAGCCGAAGCCAGCGGATGACCGGCGCGATCGTCCCACCCTGCACCACCACCGTGACCAGGATCACGGCGAAGGCCGCTGCGATGGTCAGGTCGCGCCCAGGCACGGCTTCGGGCAGCGACAAGGCGATCGCCAGCGTCACCACGCCACGCATGCCCGCCCAACTGAGCAGGAACGAGGCCTTCGCCGACGCCGGCACGGGCTTGCGTCCCACCATGCGCGCCAGCGGGACGCGCAGGTACTCGGTGACGTAGATCCAGAGAAAGCGCGACAGGATGACCGCGGCGAGCACGGCGAGGATGGGCATGCCCAAGGTCGACAACGCCTCGCCGACGCCGCCCATGCGCGCGACGACACCACGCAGCGAGAATCCGATCAGGATGAAGACCAGCGCCTCGAGCAGGAAGATCATCACTTCCCAGAAGGCGAAGCTGTTGACCCGCACACGCGCCGAGAAGACGTCGTGCTGGTACCACCCGAAGATGATGCCGCAGCTGACCACCGACATCACGCCGGACACATGCAAGGATTCGCCACCGATGTACGCGGCCCAGGGTGACAGGCAGGCGGCCGTGATGGCGAGGAAGAGGTGGTCGATCCGGCGCAGCACGAAGATCAGGGCGAAACCCAGCGCCACGCCCACGACGATGCCGCCCAGCGCCAGCGCGGCAAAACTGAGCACCGCTTCATGCGTGCTGAAAGCGCCGGTGAGCGCGGCCGCCGTGGCGAAGCGGAACAGCACGAGGCCCGTCGCATCGTTGAGCAGGCTCTCCCCTTCGAGAAGAACCATCAGCCTGCGCGGCAGGCGTACCTTGCCCAGCACCGCCTTCGCCGCCACGGCGTCGGGTGGCGACACCACGGCACCGAGCGCGAAGCACGCCGCCCACGGCAAGGAAGGCAGCATCCAGTGAACGGTGACGCCCACCGCGAACGTGGTGAATACCACGGCGCCTATCGCCAGCCAGAGGATGCCGCCGAGGTATCTGCGGAACTCCGACCACACCGTATAGAAGGCGCCGTCCATGAGCAGCGGAGGCAGGAAGATCGTCAGCACCAGCTCCGGATCGAAGCTCACTTCCGGGATACCGGGCAGGAAGGCGATGCCGATGCCACCGGCCAGCAAGGCCGCCGCGGAAGGCAGGCGCAGGCGGCGCGCGATCAACTCCAGCACGAGGATCGCGACGAGAAGGATCAGTACGAACTTGAATGTTTCGGTCGAGGCCATGCGCCCTCCAGGCATATCGGAGGCAATCTTATCCGTATCGCCTGGCCCGCCGATTGGACCGGTTGTACGCCCACCCCTGCCGGAAGTCATGCATTTACCTGCCGGGGACATTTTGCCAGACTCGATGAACCGTCCCTGAAAAACAGGCCTGCCTGATGCGACCGATGCGCCCTGCCCTCCACCACGTCAGGACCGCGTTGTCGGTCGGCGTGGCTTCCGTTTGCCTCGCCCTCGTGGCAGGCCCCGTCGCCGCGCAGCAGACCGTGCTGACCCCCGAGCAGAAGGCGACCATCGCCAAGCGCAACGACATCGAGCGGCAACTCGAAGCCATCGCCGTGGTCGACCGCAAGGTGATGGTGAAGATGCGCGACGGCAAGCGCATGGCGGCCGACGTGTACCGGCCCAAGGATGCCTCGGGCAAGGTGCCCACCATCTTCGTGCGCACGCCGTACAACTTCAATTTCTGGGACGTGAAGCTCGGTGCGCCGCGTGACATGAGCCGGCAGCTCGCGGCGGTGAAGCGTGGCTATGCCTATGTCGACATGAACGAGCGCGGCCACTATTTCTCCGAGGGCAACTACGAAATCCTCGGTGCGCCGCTCAGCGACGGCGTCGACGCCATTCGCTGGATGACCTCCCAGCCCTGGTCGAACGGCAAGGTGGGCACCACCGGATGCTCGTCCACCGCCGAGTGGCAGATGGCCGTCGTCGCGCAGAACGAGCCGGGTCTCGCCACGTTCAACGTACAGGGCTTCGGCGCCGGCGTGGGTCGCGTCGGCCCCTATTACGAGCAGGGCAACTGGTACCGCGGTGGCGCCGTGCAGATGCTCTTCATCGATTGGCTCTACAAGGAACAGAACCAGGTGCGGCCGATGTTCCCGGCCAACCTGTCACAGGCCGACCTCATCCGTGCCTCGAAGATGTTCGACCTCGATTCGCAGCCGCCGGAACCCGATTGGGACAAGGCGTTCTGGGTGCTGCCCGAGAAGGACATCATGAAGTCCGTCGACGGCCCCAAGGGCATCTTCGCCGACGCGATGGACGTACCGACGGGCGGCAACATGATCGCGCGCACGCCCAACAGCCCCGCCTGGCACAAGGGCGGCCTGTGGCACGACGACATGAAGATCGACAAGCCCGGCCTGTGGTTCATGAGCTGGTTCGACGTTTCCGTTTCGCCCAATCTCGCCGCCTACAACCACGTGCGCGCCACGGCGTCCAAGGAGGTCGCGGACCAGCAGTACGCGATCATCGCGCCGGTGCTGCACTGCGCCTATACGCGTGCGACCGAGCACACCGTCATCGGCGACCTCGACGTGGGCGACGCGCGCTTCGATTATGAAGGCCTGGTCTTCGGCTGGTTCGACAAGTTCCTCAAGGGCGTGGACAGCCCCATCGTCGACAAGCAGCCCAAGGTCATGTACTACGTGATGGGCGAGAACAAGTGGCGCGATTCGCCGACGTGGCCTCCCGCGGGCGCCACCACGCGCGAGCTCTTCCTCACCAGCGGCGGCAAGGCCAACACGCTGTATGGCGACGGCAAGCTGGTCGGCGCGGCGGGCGGCACGGACCATCCCGACCAGTTCCTCTACGACCCGGCCAATCCGGTCACCACGCTCGGTGGCGGCGGGTGCTGCCAGGGCACGGCGGTGAAGTTCGGCTCGTTCGACCAGAACCCGCAGCTCGCCCGCAACGACATCCTCGTCTACGATTCGGAGCCCTTCAAGGAAGGCACCGAGGTGAGCGGACCGATCACGGTCACGCTGTACGTGTCGTCGGATGCGAAGGACACCGACTTCACCTTCAAGGTGATGGACGTCTATCCCGACGGACGCGCCTTCAACCTCACCGAGAACATCCAGCGCATGCGTTACCGCGAGGGATACGACAAGCCGCCGGTGTGGATGAAGGACGGCGAGGTCTACAAGGTGGCCTTCCAGCCGATCGACACGAGCAACTTCTTCTTCGCCGGCCATAAGCTCCGGGTAGCCGTGTCGAGCAGCAACTTCCCGCGCTTCGACCGCAACCTCAACACGGGCGGCAACAACTACGACGAGGCCAAGGGCGTGATCGCGCACAACGCCGTGCACCACGACGCCGCCCATCCGTCGAAGATCACCTTCACGGTGGTGCCGCGAAGCAACCCGTAACCCGGATCAGGCCGGCTTGCACCCGGCGGAGACTTTCTCCGCCGTGGTCGTCACGCACAGTGTGAAGCCCGCGGGCAGCCGGTCGACCAGTCGTTCCTCCGATACCGCCAGCGAGAAGGCCTTCACTTCGGCCGCACCATCGAACACGGTGTAGTAGCAGCGCCCCGCGCTGCTCGCCTGGCAGGCGAAGCGTGCGCGGCCCATGCGCACTTCCGTGCGGCTGTCCAGGGTGACCACGCCGTTCTCCTGGGATGTGGCCACGATCGTGCGGTTCTGCGCGTCGGTGCAGCCGGCGAGGTTCATGAAGCAATAGACGATGGCAAGAAACAGGCGCATGGAAGTCTCCTTCGTCACATGGCGCGGAAGATGGCCATGAACGGCTGGCTCACGCTCAGGGTTTCGGGGCGGCCGCGTAGCCGCAGGCAACCCTTGCCGGTGTCCTCGCGTTCCACCGAGGCGACCTGGCGCAGGTTGACGATCGTCGAACGGTGGATCTGCCGGAAGATCTTCGGGTCGAGTTGACGGAGCAGGTCCCGGATGGGCCTCGTCAGCAGGGCGTCGCCATCGGCGGTCGCCACCAACGTGTATTTGTTGTCCGCGCGGAAATAGATCACGTCCTCGACGAGGATCAGGCGTGTCGCGCGTCCCGTGCTGGCGGTGAGCCATGTCAGCGGCTCGTCGGGCGGACGGTCGAAATGCGCGCCGATATCGCGCGCGATCCGCGCCGTCCGCTCCACATGCCGCGCCGCGTCGGCGAGACGGCCGCGCAAGCGGGCCACCGTCTGCGCGAGCCGGTCCGATGTGACCGGCTTGAGCAGGTAGTCCACGGCACCTCGTTCGAAGGCGTCGACGGCATACTGGTCGTACGCGGTGATGAAGACGACCAGGGTGTCCGGGCTCGCCTCGGCAGCCGCGGCGGCCACTTCCATGCCGGTGAGCCCGGGCATGCGGATGTCGAGGAAGGCCACCTCGGGCCGGTGCGACGCGATGGCTTCCAAGGCGGTGCCGCCATCCTCCGCGACTTCCAGCACATCCAGTTCGGGCCAGGCGATGGCGAGCTCGCGCTGCAAGGCGGCGGCGAGCAGCTTCTCGTCTTCGGCGACGATGCACCTAGGCATGTTCGACCACTCCCGTCACCGGCAACGTGATGGTCGCGGCGACACCATGGGGAAAATTGTTGCCGATCGAGAACGCCGCGGCGCTGCCGTACATGAGTCGAAGGCGCTCGCGCAGGTTCTTCAGTCCGATGCCCGTGCCAGCACCGTCGCTACGGAAGCCCATGCCGTCGTCGGCGACCGTGAGGGACAGGCCCGAGCCATCCACGCCGGCGCGGATCCAGATGCCACCACCGCCCGGTTTCGGTTCGAGCCCATGCTTGATCGCATTCTCGACCAGGGTCTGCAACATCATCGACGGCATGGGCACTTTCAACGCATCCGCCGGCACGTCCGCATGCACGGCCAGGCGGTCGCCCATGCGCAGGCGCATGATTTCCAGCCACGCGGTGGAACGCTCCAGTTCCTCCCCCAGGGTGGAGAGCGAACCATCCGTGCGCGGCAGCGAGCGGCGCAGGTAATCGATGAGGTGGCCGAGCATCCGATCGGCGCGCGCGGGGTCGGTACGAACCAGCTCCTGCGCACTGGCCAGGGTGTTGTAGAGGAAGTGCGGTTCCACCTGCGCCTGCAGGAGACCGAGCTGCGCGGCGGTCAACTCCTTCTCCATCGCGGTCTGGCGTACATCGGCACGCTCGCGGTTGCGGCGTTCGGACAGGCGCTGCGTGATGGCCCGTACCAGCGTTTCCACGTACTCCAGCGACGCACCGCCATCGGGATTGAACCAGTCGGTCCATGCGCCGCTGTCCGGCTCGCAGACGAACATCACGCTGCTCGATCCGTCCGTCGGCGTGATCGTGGCGGATATCTTCGTGTGGCGGTCGAGCGATGCCTGCCACTGTGGCCGGGCCCGGCGGCGTGGTTGCTCGTTGGCCAGCTGGCGGATGATCGCGCGCAACTGGAGCCCGCCGCGTGTTCCGCTCACATCGTGCACGTTCGGCAGTTCCCGGATCACCTCGTCGACGATGGCGAAGGCCTCGTCGGCGGGATAAGGCACTTCCACGCGGCGACGCTGCCGGTTGGACACGGTCTCCGCATCGACGCGGCCCGCGATCACCCGGACACGGTAAAGATGGGTGACGCCGCGAGACAGCGCCACGAGCAGGCCGACGAACCACGCCAGCGTGAATATCCACGGAAATTCACCGCGATTCCAGCCGGTTCCGGACCACACGACCATTAGCACGCATAGCGCCGCCACCCACGCCACGACGATGCGTCCAAGGAACTTCAGGCTTGCCATCACATGTACTCCCACCCTGCATTGGCGTGGAGCATACGACGCGGTTCGCCCTGCCCGGCGCCGATTCCGACGAAACGTCGCATGCGCCGACGAAACGCCCTCCTTGCGCGGCGCAGCATGACCTGGGCCGCCCGATGGGCCATTCTCGGGAAACGGCTTTCGCGGTGGGGACCGCAAGCCACGACAAAGGGGTTACTGCATGGCCTTGTTGCTCGTCGTTTTCGCTGTCGTCGTACTTGCGATCTTCCTCGGCATCCGTACCTTGCCGAAGCATCATCCCGCCAACTGGCTGCTGGGCATCGTCGGTGGAGCCTGCCTGGTTCTTGCCTGGTATGCGATCTTCCGTCCCATGTTGCTGGCCTCGGGCGGTGGCGATCCGTCGCTGGTCACGCTTGGCCTCACCGCCGCCGGCATCGTGTCGTGCGTGCTGGGCGTGGTCTGCCTCGGAGTCTGCGTGTGGCGCGACCCTGCCCGCTTCTGGATGCTCTCCATCGTCTTCATCGGCGTGATCGGCGCGACCCAGTTCACCGCCCTCGGCTGACGATCTACGGAACCACGGATAAAGGCCGCTCAGGCCGAAGCGGTCGACCCGTCGAGGGACGCTCCGGCATGGCGGTAGTCGAACACCGCCAACGTCGCGGCACCCGCGACCACTTCCAATGATGCGTGGCCGCCGAACGGGAGCGTCCACTTGTCCGGACCGTGTCCGAAGGAAAGGCCGCGCAACATCGGCAGGCCACAGGCACGAGAAAAACGCTCCAGCGCATGGTCGATGTCGTAGCCGTTGTCGTACTCGCTGATGCGATGGCCACCGAGCCCGCCGATGAGGATCGCGCGCTGGCGGTCGAGTACTCCCGCCAGCTTCAGTTCGTACAGCATGCGTTCGACCCGATAGGCCTGCTCGCCGGTTTCCTCCACGTAGAGAATGCCGCCGTCGATCCTGGGCAGGTAAGGCGTGCCGATCAGGCTGCACAGCGCGGAGAGGTTGCCACCCCAGAGCGTGCCTTCGACGAGCATGTCGTGCTGCTCGTCGCCACAGGCCCAGCTCATTTCCGTTCGCGGCGACAGCACCGTATGCCAGAAATGCCGCCAGGTGTTTTCGCGCAGGTAACCCTGGCCGAAGTCGCGCACGAGCATGGGCCCGTGCAACGTACCGATCGCACTGCGGGCATAGAGCGCGCACTGGAGCACGGTGAAGTCCCCGTGCCCCACCAACACGCAGGATTCGTCGAGGAAACGGGCGGCAAGGCCGTCATAGTCCAGCCGCTCCAGCAAGGCGATCGCGCCATAGCCACCGCAGATGGCCATGACGAGATCGGGCAATGGCCGGTCGGTTCTCGCCAGCTGGTTGATGTCCGCGGCGCGCTCGGCGTCACCGCCGGCGAACCGCAGCATCACGCGATCGGCCACCTCGCCGCCATGGACGGTATGTCCGGCGGCTTGCAGCCGTTCAATGCCCCGAGCGCAAGCGGCACGGTCATCCGCATATCCGGAGGGGGCAATGAGCCGTATATCGAGTCGTGTCGGCATGTCTGGCAGTGAATGATTCGGCCTAGCAATACCTCGACCGCCCCGAGAAGGCAATCGAAAGGTGCCGGACGACCTCACCATTCCATGCCGGCGCCCACGCTGAAACCCGCATCGCCACGCGAATTCGCCGACCCGCTGAGCTTGTAGACCCACCCTCCCCCGTCCGTGACCGTGGAAATACCGACGGCGATGCCCGACTCGCCGCGGAAGGTGCCCCCCGCCACCGCGGCCATGTTGCGTCCCGGCGTCGTGGCTTGTGGAAGCCCCGCCATGGCCATCGCCGAGGCGACGCCCGCGCTGGCCCGATTGTTCGTACGCTGGATATCGCGGTCGATCGCGCCCACCCGTTCATCGGTGTAGCGGCGCGACCAGTCGGCTACCTGGTCCAGCTGGCCCACGTTGGCCGCATCCGTCGCCGCGGTGCCGGGTGCCACGTTGTGCACGACCGTTGGCGCACCGGGCGAGCCAAGGGTGACATTTCCCCGGTCGACGCTGCCGTCCGGGCCGGTGTCGTAGCCCACGCTGCCTTCGCGCACCTGTCTCTTATACACATCT
>NZ_JBPGXU010000021.1:0-50672 GCF_056755675.1 Luteibacter sp. KNZ12-1A
GACTGGTGGGAGCCGACCCTGTCGGCGATCGGGCCCGCGAAAGCATCGTCGCTTAAGCGGCTCCCACACAGGACGGCGAGGCGTGCCTGTCGCTCGTTGTGGGAGCCGGCTTTGCCGGCGATGGGTGCTCGCGAAAGCATGGCCGCTTAAGAGGCTTCCACAGGATGGTGGCGGGACGATCAGGGAAGCGCCTTCGCCCGCTTCAAATGATCCTTCAGTGTCGGCAACGTCTTCTTCGCGAAAGCCTTCAGTTGGTCGTTCGAGCCCTTCTCGATTTCCACCTCGAAGATCGCGACGGCCTTCTCGTGGTCGGCGACCATCAGCTTCGCGTATTCGCGATCGAAGTCGGCGCCGTGCAAGCGCGATAGCGCGTCGATGCGCTTTTCGCTGTCGGGCAGTGGGTCATGAGCGATCGCATAGCCCTTGTCGCCCATCTTCAGTGACTTGAGTTCGTCCTGCGCTTTCGTATGGTCGTCGACCATGCGCTGCGCGAACGCCTTGACCTTCGCCGATGACGCTTGCTTCAGGGCGAGTTCGCTCGCCTGGACTTCGGCCATGCCGGACGCGGTCGCGTTCTTGAAGAAGCCGGCATCGGTGGCGGTACCGCCGAGGGTATCTTTTTCCTGGGCTTGAACGGCACAGGACAGCGCCACGGCGAGGAAGGCGGTGGCGAGGGCATGGACAGGACGATGGGTCATGGGTGGCTTCTCCGCTGGGGACATCCAAGGTGTCGCATCCCGGCCATGAAATGACCGTGACCGATGCGGAAACGGAAGCCTGCCGGCCAGCGAGCGAAGGGTTACCCGGAGCCTTATGGCCCAGCCTTATGGGGCCAGGTCTTACGGAGCCAGGTCTTACGGAGCCAGGGCTTTCGTGGGCCAGGGTTTTGTGGGAGCCGGCTTTGCCGGCGATCCCGCGGCAGCGGGCAGGTTTTGGCAAGCACCCATCGCCGACAAGGTCGGCTCCCACAAAAGGCTGGTTCTTCCCAAGGGGCGGGTTTCCACCAAAGGGGGGGCCTACCAAAGGGGGCTTCCACCAAAGGAGGCTTTTACGAAAGGAGGCTTTCACCAGAGGCGCGCTTCGCAAAAGAAAACGGGCGCCGTGGGCGCCCGTTCTCATGCCTTGCCGGAAGCGCCGCTTACTTGCGGCGGGCGACCGTCGCGCCGAGTCCGGCGGCATCGCGCAGGACGTCGGCCTTGTCGGTCTTCTCCCAGGAGAACGCCGTGAACGTGTTGCCGTTCTTGTCGGTGATCTCGTAGGGCTTGCGGCCGAAGTGGCCGTTCGACGCGGTCGGCTGGTACATCGGGTGGACCAGGTCGAGCATCTTGATGATGCCGTACGGACGCAGGTCGAAGTGCTTGCGGATCAGCTTCTCGATCTTCTCGTCGGGGATCTTGCCGGTGCCGAAGGTGGTCACCGAGATCGAGGTGGGCTCGGCCACGCCGATGGCGTAGCTGACCTGGATCTCGCAACGGTCGGCGAGGCCGGCGGCGACGATGTTCTTGGCGACATAGCGAGCCGCATAGGCGGCCGAACGGTCGACCTTGGACGGGTCCTTGCCCGAGAACGCGCCACCGCCGTGACGGGCCCAGCCGCCGTAGGTGTCGACGATGATCTTGCGCCCGGTCAGGCCGCAGTCGCCCACCGGGCCACCGATGACGAACTTGCCGGTCGGGTTGATGTGGAACTTGGTGCCCTTGTGCAGGAGCTTCGCCGGCAGCACCGGCTTCAGGATCAACTCGCGCACGCCTTCGATCAGGTCCTTCTGCTTCACGTCCGGATCGTGCTGGGTCGACAGCACGACAGCGTCGATGGCGACGGCCTCGCCGTTCTCGTAGCGCAGGGTGACCTGGCTCTTGGCATCCGGGCGCAGCCACGGCAGCGGCGAGTTCTTCTTCTTGCGGACCTTGGTCTGCTGCTCGACGAGGCGATGCGCGTAGTGGATCGCCGCCGGCATGTATTCGCTGGTCTCGTTCGTGGCGTAGCCGAACATCAGGCCCTGGTCGCCCGCGCCCTGTTCTTCCGGCTTCTTGCGGTCGACGCCCTGGTTGATGTCCGGGGACTGCTTGCCGATCAGGTTCAGCACGCCGCAGGTCTCGCCGTCGAACCCGACTTCGGAGCTGTCGTAGCCGATGTCGAGGATGACCTTGCGGGTCAGCGCCTCGAGGTCGATCCACGCGCTGGTGGTGATCTCGCCCGCGACGATGGCGACGCCGGTCTTCACCAGCGTCTCGCAGGCCACGCGAGCGCGCGGGTCCTGGGCCAGGATGGCGTCCAGAACGGCGTCGGAGATCTGGTCGGCGATCTTGTCCGGATGGCCTTCGGAGACCGACTCGGAGGTGAAGAGGTAGTTGCTCATCGCGGGGATATATCCTTCTTTACGGATAAAGAGATAAAGGGCGCGCCATGATACACGCCTCCGGGCCGGTTTGCAGGGGGAAGGGTAGCGCCCGGGAGTGACGATTGCATGGATGTTCAGCAGGGCGCGCCCACCGGCCCACGGTGGGTCAGGCCGCCGCCCCCAACCGCTGGCGCGCCGCCTTCGCCACCGCGACCATGGTCTTCAGCGCCGCGGCGACCTCGGGCCAGTCACGGGTCTTCAGGCCGCAATCGGGGTTCACCCAGAGCTGGTCGGGACGCAATACCTGCAACGCGCGGGCAAGCAGACCGGCCATTTCGCCCTCGGCGGGAACCCGAGGGGAGTGGATGTCGTAGACACCGGGGCCGATGCCGTTCGGGTACTGGAACCGTGTGAAGGCATCGAGCAACGCCATTCGCGAGCGGCTGGTTTCGATGGAAATCACGTCGGCATCCATGGCCGCGACCGCCTCGATGATGTCGTTGAACTCCGAGTAGCACATGTGGGTGTGCACCTGGGTCGCGTCACTGACGCCGCCGGCGGTGATGCGGAACGCCTCCACCGCCCACGCGAGATAGCCATTCCACTCGGCACGACGCAGCGGCAGGCCTTCGCGCAAGGCGGGTTCGTCGATCTGCACGATGCCGATGCCCGCTCTTTCGAGATCGTGCACCTCGTCGCGCAAGGCGAGCGCGATCTGCCGGCAGACGTCCGCGCGGGGCAGATCGTCGCGCACGAACGACCATTGCAGCATCGTCACCGGACCGGTGAGCATGCCCTTCATCGGTTTTTTCGTCAGCGATTGCGCGAACGCGGACCAGGCCACGGTCATGGGCGCGGGCCGTGCCACGTCGCCATAGACGATCGGTGGTTTCACGCAGCGCGAGCCGTAGCTCTGCACCCAGCCGAACGACGTAAAGGCGTAGCCGTCGAGCTGTTCACCGAAATACTCGACCATGTCGTTGCGTTCGGGCTCGCCATGGACGAGCACGTCGATACCGGCCTCTTCCTGGAACGCCACGGCACGGCGCACTTCATCGCGCAGGATGACGGTATATGACTCGTCGTCCAGCTTGCCTGCGCGGTGCGCGGCGCGGGCGACACGAAGGGTCGCCGTCTGCGGGAACGAGCCGATGGTCGTCGTCGGCAGGTCGGGCAAGCCGAACCGCTCACGCTGTATGGCGGCGCGGAACGGGTACGCCGAGCGGCGCCGGCCGAACTGCGCCGTGAGCTGGCGAACGCGTTTGCGTACCTCGTCACGCACGACCCCCGGCGCGGCCTGTCGCCCGGCGATCAGTATGCGCTGGCGCGCGAGCGCTTCCCGGGCGACTGCATCGCCCTGGACGGCGTCGGCGTAGTGGCGCAGCTCGGCGATTTTCTGCCGCGCGAACGACAACCACGTCGCGAGATTTCCGGGCAGGCGCTTTTCCTCGCCGGCATCCAGCGGCACGTGCAGCAAGGAGCACGACGTCGACAGCCACAAGCGCCCGTTGCCAAGGCGATCGCGTAGCGCCTGCACGCGAGGAAGGATGATCGAGGGGTCGCTCAGCCAGATGTTGCGTCCATCGAGAACACCCGCCGAGAGGACGCGGTCGGCCGGCAGCGCGTCGAGCACCGCGTCGAGTTGCTCCGGCGCACGTGCGAGGTCGACGTGCAGGCCGGCGACGGGCAGCGACATGGCGAGTTCGAGATTGCCGTCGAGTGAACCGAAGTAGGTCGCGACCAGCACCCGTACCCGTGACCGCGTGGCGACCCACGCATAGGCATGGCGAAAGGCTTCGCGCGTCGCATCGTCGAGATCGAGCGCCAGCACGGGCTCGTCCACCTGCACCCACCCGGCGCCTGCGTCGGCAAGGGCGTCGAGCACGCCGACCCAGGCGGGAAGGAGCGCATCGAGTAGTGCCAGCGGGTCGCTGCCATCGACCGCCTTGGCGAGGCACAGGAAGGTGATCGGGCCGAGCAGCACCGGGCGTGCGACGTGTCCCGCCGCGACCGCTTCGCGATATTCGTCCACGACCTTGCCGGGCCGGGCGGCGAACGTCTGGCCCGCCGATACCTCGGGGACGATGTAGTGGTAGTTGGTGTCGAACCACTTGGTCATTTCCAGCGCGGGCAGGTCGAAGCGATCGTCCTGCCTGCCGCGTGCCATGGCGAAGTAGCCGGCCAGCGGATCGATGTCGTAAAGCGGTCGGTAGCGTTCCGGAATGGCGTCCACCATGACCGCGGCATCGAGCACGTGGTCGTAGAGCGAAAAATCGTTCACCGAAACGCTGTCGGCACCCGCGTCCCGGGCGAGCGCCCAGTGCCGCGAGCGCAATTCACGGGCGATATCGAGCAGTTCCTCGGAGCCGATGTTTCCCTTCCAATGGGCTTCGAGCGCGCGCTTCAACTCACGGCGGCGGCCGATACGGGGAAAACCGGGGTAGGTGACGTGTGGCATGAGTGTTCCTCTTTGCAAGAAAGAGGAGGGAAGGGCGGCTCGTCGCATGACACGGACGTCGCCGGAGTAAACCCCTTGGGCGATGCCTGGGTCATGAGGGTTTGCCGTCGACCTTCGCCCCCGCGGGCGAACCGGGCCATGCCCCGGGAGGAGGCGACGGCCCAGGCCGGACGGAGCGGCGCACCCATGACGGCGCGTCGCTCCGGCTGGCGGCAGGTCTTCGGGCTCGTGGATGTGGCGCCGAGGCGCCTCCTCCCCCATCGCTTCCCGGATCCTCATCGATCCAGTGCCTGTGACGGGTTCGTCTCCACATACCGCTGCGGGGCAGCGCCGGATTCCCACCGGCTTCCCTCTTAGCTTTATCTTCCTATTCGAATAGAGAGATAAAGACCGCTAACAAGCGGGAAATTAGCCCTCTGGACGTCCAAAGTCAATGCGAAGGAGGGCACTTCTATTCAGAAGCGCCCCCGAGGCCGCCACGCGGCGGCCGCGGACGTCTATTCAAAGCCTTCGATCGGATGGGGACCGTAGGCGGCTTCCAGCATCGCCGTCTCTTCCGGGCGCAGCACGAGATCGATCGCCGCCACGGCATCGTCGAGATGATGTGGCTTCGATGCTCCCACGATCGGCGCGGTGATGCCTTCGCGATGGGCCACCCAGGACAAGGCCACCTGTGCACGCGGTACGCCGCGCCCCTCGGCGACCTTCTTCACCGCCGCGACGATCGCCTTGTCCGAATCGGCGGTCGCGTTGTAGAGCGTGCTACCGAAGACGTCGCTCTCCTGGCGGGTACTGGTTTCGTCCCAGTCGCGCGTGAGGCGGCCGCGCGCCAGTGGGCTCCATGGGATGACCGCGATGTCCTGGTCGATGCAGAACGGAATCATCTCGCGCTCTTCCTCCCGCTGCAGCAGGTTGTAGTGGTCCTGCATGCTCACGAACTCGGTCCAGCCGTGGAGGCGCGAGGTGTAGACCATCTTCGCGAACTGCCACGCGTACATCGACGACGCGCCGAGGTAGCGCACCTTTCCCGCCTTCACCAGGTCGTGCAACGCTTCGAGCGTCTCTTCGACCGGCGTGGCGTGATCCGCGCGGTGGATCTGCAGAAGGTCGATGTAATCGGTGCCGAGGCGCTGAAGGCTGTCGTCGACGGAGTGGAAGATCGCCTTGCGCGAAAGACCGCCACCGTTGGGACCCTTGCGCCAGTGGAAGTACGTCTTCGTCGCGATCACGACTTCGTCGCGCCTCGCGAAATCCTTCAGCGCACGCCCGACGATTTCCTCGGAGGTGCCGTCGGAATACGCATTCGCGGTATCGAAGAAATTGATCCCGAGGTCGAGCGCCTTGCGGATGAAGGGGCGGCTCTGTTCCTCGTCGAGCGTCCAGGCGTGGTTGCCGCGATCGGGCACCCCGTAGGTCATGCAGCCGAGGACCAGGGGAGAGATGTCCAGGCCGGTACGGCCGAGTTTGACGTAGCGCATGCGGGGCTCCAAGACATGTGTGGACGGGGCGGTGTCCGGACGGGACATTTGTATAGCCACATACTGTAGATGCCGGGCGCCCCGTCGATCATGACAATCGCGTCATGTGAAACGTGGTCGCCACGGTAGCGAAGGCGGGTATGCCGCCTCCCCTTGAAACCGGCCCGGGCGTCCCTAACTTGGAGTCCAACGCGAAGACGGCGCGCCTTGCCGGTCAACCGGCCCGGGCGTAGCATTCGCGTCCTGTCACGAGAGCCAAGCCATGTTCCGCTGCAAGCACGATTTGATGCACGTCCCACCGATCGCCCCATGGGCGCGTCGCGGGTGCGCGCGTTCCGTGCCTGGCGGAGCTTCGTCGTAAGACGGCGCACCGGCTGCCAGGAACACCGAAAGCACCCGCAAGGGTGCTTTTTTTTGTCCCGATTTTCCCTTGCGAACCCACCGTTGGAGCAGCGTGCCATGAAGAACTGCCGCGACCCCCGATCCTGACCGTCCCGCTCAGCCAGGGGCGGCGGTAAACGGATCGGGGAGTGCCTCGCTCGAGACGACATCCGAGCCCCTGGCGACCCCATCAGGAACCGTTAGCTATGAGTACCACCCGCGAAACCCAGATCCCCGTCGGCCGTTGGCGCAACCTCGGCATCATCGCGCACGTCGACGCGGGCAAGACCACGCTCACCGAACGCCTGCTCTACAAGACCGGCACGATCCATCGCACCGGTGAAGTGCACGACGGCGCCACCACCACCGACCATATGGAACTCGAACGCGAGCGTGGCATCACGATCGGCGCCGCCGCCGTGCGCGCGAACTGGACGCCGGAAGGCGGCCAGCCGCATCGCCTGACCCTGATCGACACGCCGGGACACATCGACTTCGCGATCGAGGTCGAGCGTTCGCTGCGCGTGCTCGACGGCGCGGTCACCGTGTTCTCCGGCGTGGCCGGCGTGCAGCCGCAATCCGAAACCGTCTGGCACCAGGCGCGCCGGCATGGCGTGCCGTTGATGGCGTTCGTCAACAAGATGGACCGCCCGGGTGCGGACTTCGACGCGGTGGTCGGGCAGATGCGCGACAAGCTCGGTGCGAACCCGTGGGTGGTGGCGCGCCCGATCGTCGAAGGCGAACACATGACGGGCCTCGTCGACCTCGTGGCGGAACGCACCTGGCGTTTCGACGAGGTGGGCACGCCTACGGTCCAGCCATGGACGGACGGCGAGCGCGCGACGCATGCGGACGCGCGTGCCGAACTCGTGGCCGCCGTGGCCGATCGTGACGATACGCTGGCCGAACTCTGGCTCGCCGAACAGCCGGTCGATGCGGCGGCGCTCACGGCGGCGCTTCGGCGCGGCACGCTCGCGGGTGCCGGCTCGCCGGTACTTCCGGGCTCGGCGTTCCGCAACGTCGGTATCGAACCGCTGCTGGATGCGCTCGTCGCGTACCTGCCATCGCCACTGGATCGTCCAGCCGTGGTTGGCCACACCGACGAAGGCGACACGATGGTCGCGCCCGATGCGGACGCGCCGTTGGCGGCGCTCGTCTTCAAGGTGGTCAACCAGGCGCATGGGCCGCTGGCCTTCATCCGCGTGTATTCGGGCCGGTTGAACGTCGGCGATGCCGTGTGGCGTAGCGGTACCGATCGCGTGCAGCGTATCGGCCGGCTCGCGGTGGTGCGCGCGGAAGACACGGAAGCCGTGGATGCCGCCGAGGCGGGAGACATCGTCGCCATCGCGGGCTGGAAAGACGTGGCCACGGGCGAGACCTTGTCCGACACGCACCGCCGCGTGCGGCTGGAGACCATCCAGGCGCAACCGGCCGTGCTGTCGTGGCGGCTGTCGCCCGAGCGCTCGGCCGACCTGCTCAAGCTGGGCAACGGTCTCGCCCGCCTCGCGCAGGAGGACCCGTCGTTCCGCGTTGGCACCGATCCCGACACCGGCGAGACCCTGGTCTGGGGCATGGGCGAACTTCACCTGGAAGTGATGGTGGAGCGCCTGCGTCGCGAGTGGGGTGTGCAGGTGCGCACGGGTTCGCCGCGCGTGGCTTACCAGGAAACCCCGGCGGCCGCGTCCGGCGCCGTGGAGGGCAAGCTCGCCAAGCAGACCGGTGGCAGCGGACAGTTCGCGCGCGTGGTGCTGTCGGTCACGCCGACCGGCGAGGAGACCAACCGCTTCGAGGACCGCACCACGGGCGGCGTCATTCCCAGGCAGTTCCAGGCGGCGGTGGAGAAAGGTGTCGCCTCGGCACTGGTGGAAGGGCCGCGTGGCTATCCCGTGGTCGGCGCGGCGGTCGCCGTGCTGGACGGGCAGGCCCATGCCGTGGACTCGAACGAGGCCGCCTTCCATCGCGCGGCGCAGATCGCGGTGAAATCGGCGCTGGAAGCCACGGGCACGGTGCTGCTGGAGCCGGTGATGCGCGTGTCGGTGAGTGCGCCGGGTTCGGCGGTGGGCGATGTGCTGGGCGACCTGCAACGCCGTGGCGGGCAGATCGTCAACCTCGTCGACCGCCAGGAACGCACGGAGATCGACGCCGACGTGCCCCTCGCGCAACTCGACGGCTACAGCACCGCCTTGCGTTCGCTGAGCCAGGGCCGCGCCTCGGCCACGGTGGCGTTCCACGCTTACCGGCCGGCGGCGACGCAGGAACAGTCACGCCGTTCGGCGTGACGTGAGGCAAGGGCGGCCATATGGCCGCCCTTTGCTTCTACACGGTGGCGCGTGGGCGGGTTACGCTTCACCCATGATTTCCTATCCCGAAGCGCTGGCGCTCCTGCTTGCCGAAGTCCGGACGCTCGAGGTGGAGCAGGTCGCCCTCGATGCCGCCCGGCGGCGATTCCTCGCCACCGACCTGGCCAGCCCGCTGGCGCTTCCCTCGTTCGACAACGCGGCGATGGATGGCTATGCCCTTCGTGCCGGAGGCGAGACCATCCCCGCCGGAACCGTTCGCGCCGTGGCAGCGATGCATGCGGCCGGCGACACGATCGACACGTATCCGGAAGCCGAAGCCTGCGAGATCGCCACCGGCGCGCGCATGCCGAAGGGCTTCGACACCGTCGTCCCCGTGGAACGCTGCGAAAGGCGGGGTGGGGAGGTCCGTTTCCTTGCCGACGAGCGCCGCGGGCAGAATGTGCGCCATGCCGGTGCGGACATCGGCGAAGGAGCGCTTGCCCTCGAACGCGGACGGCGCATCGACGCCGCGGCGATCATGTTGCTCGCCGCATTGGGTATCGATCGCGTCGACGTCGTGCGCCAGCCGCGCGTGGCGGTCATCGCGACCGGTAGCGAACTCAACCCCACCGGTCCCTTGCCGCCGGGAGGCATCCACGATTCCAATGGACCGTTTCTTGCCGCCAGCCTCGCTTCCTGGGGCGTCGAGCCGGTGGGGCGTGCGCGGGTGCCCGACATGGGCGATGCGTTCCATGTCGCCGTACGCGACGCACGGGACGCCGGAGCGGACCTTATCGTCACCACGGGCGCCGTGTCCGCGGGGCGCTTCGATTTCGTGCCGTCCGCACTGGCTTCGCTCGGTGCGCGCGAACTCTTTCACAAGGTCGCGATCCGGCCGGGCAAGCCGTTGCTCGCCGCACGTTTCGACGGCGGGCCGCTGGTACTCGCCTTGCCCGGCAATCCCATCGCGGTGGCGGTGGGATATCGCTTCTTCGTCGCGCCCGTGTTGCGCGCCATGGCGGGTCTCGCTGCCGAGCGCCCCACGCGCGTGACGCTGGCGACGCCATTCGTCGGGCGCGAAGGCATGCGGCATTTCGCGTTGGGGCGTGTCGGGAACGATGCGCAAGGAAGGCAGGTCGCGCACCTCGCGGATGCGCAGGCGGCGTATCGCATCCTTCCCTATGCACAGGCGAACACCTGGCTGACCGCCGGCACCGGCGACGATGCCGAGGCGTGGCCGATCGATCCGGCGGACGCCACGTGATCGTCGGACTCGTCCTCGCCGGGGGCCGTTCGTCCCGCATGGGCGAAGACAAGGCGCTCATGCGTCTCGAAGGCCACACCTTGCTCGAACGTGGCCTCTCGGTATTGCGTGCCGCGGGCGCGGAACGGCTGGCGATCAGCGGCGCGCGCGTGGGAGGAATCCCCGATCGCTGGCCAGAGGCCGGCCCCGTCGGTGGCATCGCGAGCGCGGCCGACGAACTCCCGGATGGCGAGTGGCTGGTGATTCCCGTGGACATGCCGTGGTTGCACGAGGACGTGCTCCGGCCATTGCTTGCCGCATCCTCGCCGGCGGCGGCCAGTTGGCAGGGCCACCCGCTGCCGATGCGCCTGACGATGAACGCGGCCACACGCGAGGCGCTTGCAGGTGTCATGGCGCTCAGCGGACGCGAACGCTCGGTCTTCGCCTTGCAGGAGCGGCTCGGTACGGCGAGACTGCCGCTCGACGGCATCGATACACGGTACCTGTTGAACTGCAACACCCCCCAGGAATGGCGCGAGGTCAACGCATGAGAGTGCAGCTGGAAGACGACACCGTCCGCGTCCGCATCGACGAGGACGAGCTGGGCGAGTTGCTCGACGACATCGCCCTGTTGGGCTCGACGGCGTTCGGCAAGGCATTCACCATGCGCTATTCGATCGACGCCACCGATGGGGCCGCATGCACGCTTTCCGGCAACGCCCACGAGTGGCGCATGGGCGTCCCGCGCGTGGCGCTGCGCGACCTGCTGTCGCGCCTGCCGAGCAAGGACGGCCTGGTCTTCGACATCCCCGGCTACGACACGGTGGCTACCACGGTGCGCTTCGATGTGGACGTGAAGGACAGTTTGCGCCGACGCAAGGGTTGAACCTCAGGCGATGCGTTCCGGCCGGCTGTAGATGTTGAATCGACCCGGGCGGGCGAAGCCGAGCAGGGTCACGCCACAATCCTCGGCCAGGTGCACGGCGAGCGCCGTGGGCGCGGAGATGGCCACCACGAGGGTCATGCCGGCGACGGCGGCCTTGGTCACCATTTCGTAGCTGGCACGGCTGGTGATCACGAGGAAGCCGTCGCGCGGATCGCTGCCGTCGACGAGCATCGCGCCGATCAGTTTGTCGAGCGCGTTGTGCCGGCCGACGTCCTCGCGCACTTTCACGATCGTGCCATCCGGCGTGGCCCAGGCGGCGGCGTGCACGGAGCCGGTGAAGGCGTTGATGGGTTGCATGCCGCGCAGCGATTCGAGGGCGCGCTCGATGGCGTCGGCGCCGACCACCGGACCCGCCGCCACGGGTGCGGGATGGCGTACGACATCCTCGAGTTCACGGCTGCCACAGATGCCGCAGCCGCTGCGGCCGGGCAGCTGCCGGGCCATCTGGGCCGAATCGTCGACAGGGTCGGTTCCCACCAGGATGCAGGAATCGCCGATAGGATCGGCTCCCACCAGGTCGCGGGGTCTGGTGGGAGCCGACCTTGTCGGCGATTCTCCGGAGGCCGTGCGTACATCCACCGTGATGCCTTCCAACACCTCGCGCACCTCGATATCGACGATCTCCAGCACCGTCTCCACCTTGCCCTCCGTCAACGCGAAACCCCGCGCGAAATCCTCCAGATCGTCCGGCGTCGCCATCATCACCGCGAATGGCGAGCCATCGAAATGCATCGCCACCGGGACCTCTTCCGCGAGCCGGTCGTCGTCGTCGACGCGGCGGCCCCGATCGACCCGCGTCACCGGCCGCGTGGCGCATCCGGCGGGTGGGCGGCGCTCAGGCGGCATGTTCCGCTTTCGGTCGGGCCGGGGCGGCGGTACGTACGGTCGAGGCTTCGATTTTCACCGGCACCGACTTGTACGCCGGCGTTCCGGAGCGGCGGTCGTGGCTTTCCAGCGCGATGAGCGCATTGCCTTCGGGGTAGTACATCGCGACCGAGCCCTCTGCGATGTCGTAGGCGAGGGCGACGAAACCGCGTACCGCGCGCTCCTTGCCGTCGGCGATGTTGGCGCCGGTGGCGAAGATGTCGATGCGATCGCCGTGCTTGAGCCCGCGTGCGGCAAGATCGTTGGCATGCATGAAGACGACATCGCGCCGTCCGGTGACGCCACGGTAACGGTCGTTGAGGCCGTAGATCGTGGTGTTGTACTGGTCGTGCGAACGGATGGTGGTCAGCATGAGGCCATCCGTTGCCAGCGGCGGATCTTCATCGAGGCCGCGCGCGACGAGGAAACGGGCGCGCCCGTCGGACGTGGTCCATTCACGCTCGCTCGCCGCCACCGGCAGGCGGAATCCGCCCGGTACGTTCACGCGCTTGTTGAAGTCGCGGAAGATCGGAAAGACCTTCTCGATGTCGTCGCGGATGAGGTTGTAGTCACCCACGAGCCGGTCCCAGTCCACGCGCGTGGCAGGCAGGGTGGCCTTGGCGATGCCGCCGATGATCCACGGTTCGGAACGCAGGTGTTCCGAAGCCGGGGTCAACGTGCCGGCGGACGCATGCACCATCGACATCGAGTCTTCCACGGTGACCGACTGCGGGCCGGTGGCCTGCACGTCCAGTTCCGTCCTGCCCAGGCAAGGCAGGATGAACGATTCCTTCGCCAGGATGAGGTGCGATCGGTTGAGCTTCGTGGCGATATGCACGGCGAGGTCCAGCTTCGCCATCGCCTCGAAGGTCTCCGTCGTGTCCGGCATCGCCACGGCGAGGTTGCCACCGAGGGCGACGAGGGCTTTCGAGCGGCCTTCGCGGATCGCGATGACGGCGGCGACGGCGTCGTGGCCATGCGCCGTGGGTGGTTCGAAGCCGTAGGTGGCGCGGATGCCGTCGTTCAGCGCATCGGTCGGCTTCTCGGTGATGCCCACCGTGCGGTCGCCCTGCACGTTGCTATGGCCACGCAGCGGGCAGATGCCCGCGCCGCGGCGGCCGATGTTGCCGCGCAGGAGCAACAGGTTGGCGATCTGCTGCACGTTCTCGGTGCCGTGCACGTGCTGGGTGATGCCCATGCCGTAGCAGACGATGACGTTCTTGGCCTTGGCGTATATGTCCGCCGCGTCTTCGACCTGAGCGCGGGTGAGCCCCGAGGCACGCTCGATCGCTTCCCAGGAGGTGTTCGCGACATCCTCCACGAGAGCATCGAAACCGCTCGTGTGGGCCTCGATGAATGCATGGTCGATGATGCGAGGCATGCCAGCTGCGACAGCGCGTTCGTCGGCCGTGAGCACGGCCTTCATCATGCCCTTCAGCACGGCGACATCGCCGCCGATCTTCAGCTTGTAATAGGTGGAAGCAATGCGCGTGGACTTGCCGGTGAGCATTTCCACCGGATGCTGCGGTGACGTGAACCGTTCCAGGCCTCGCTCGGGCAGGGGATTGAGCACCACGATGGGCACGCCGCGCAGCGAGGCTTCGCGCAAGGTCGACAGCATGCGCGGGTGGTTCGTGCCGGGGTTATGGCCGATGCAGAAGATCGCATCGCAGTGTTCGAAATCCTCGAGCACCACCGTGCCCTTGCCGACCCCGATCGACTGCGGCAGGCCTACGCTGGTGGCCTCGTGGCACATGTTCGAACAATCGGGGAAATTGTTCGTACCGAACTCACGGACGAACAGCTGGTACAGGAAAGCGGCTTCGTTGGAGGCGCGGCCCGAGGTATAGAACTCGGCCATGTTCGGGTCCGGCAACGCACGCAGCGCCGCGCCGATGCGCTGGAACGCTTCTTCCCACGCGATCGGACGATAAGTGTCGCTGGCGCGGTCGTACGCCATGGGATGGGTGATCCGCCCCAGGCCTTCAAGCGTGTAGTCGGACAGTTTCCACAGGTCGGCCACCGTATTCCTGGCGAAGAACTCGGGCCGCACGCGCTTGGCCGTGGCCTCCCAGGACACCGCCTTCGCGCCGTTTTCGCAGAACTCGAAGGAGGAAGTCTCCTTGGGGTCGGGCCAGGCGCAACCCGGACAGTCGAAGCCTTGCGGCTGGTTCACCTTGTGCAGGGCGATGGACTCGCGGGCGATGGCCATCTGCCCGCTGAGCGCACGGGCGACGGCGCCGAGCGCGCCCCAACCGCCCGCGGGGCCATCATAGTCGTCGATACCGGGGATAGTGTTTTCACTCATGTCCGCATCATTCTACGCCGCACCAAAAGGAGCAATAAAACCAAGGTACGGGGCGAACGGGGAGGTTGGCCTAGGCGGCGAGCGACACGCCGGCTTCCAGGGCGTCGAAGTACTCGCGGGTCAGGCGCAGCTGGGTGATGGCGTCTTCGGCCTGGTTGACGACGTGGCGGAAAGCCGCGTTCTCGGGGCGGTCCTTGGCGTACCAACCCAGGTGCTTGCGCGCGATGCGTACGCCCATCCGCTCGCCGTAGAACGCGTACAGGTGTTCGAGGTGGCCGACGAGGATGTCGCGGACTTCGCCGGGCGTCGGCTCCGGCAGGAACCCGCCGGTGTCGAGATGATGCGCGATCTCGCGGAAGATCCACGGGCGTCCTTGCGCGCCACGTCCTACCATTACGGCATCCGCGCCGGTGACACGCAGCACCTCGCGCGCTTTCGCCGGATCGACGATGTCGCCGTTGGCGAGGACGGGGATCGAGACGCTCGCTTTCACGGCGGCGATGGTGGCGTACTCGGCGTCGCCTTCGTACTTGTCCGCGCGCGTGCGGCCGTGCACGGCCAGCGCGGCGATGCCGGCGTCCTCGGCGATGCGGGCGATGCTCAGCGCGTTGCGGTGTTCGCGGTCCCAGCCGGTGCGAATCTTCAGCGTGACCGGCACATCCACCGCCTTCACCACCGCCCGCACGATGCGCGCGACCAGCGGTTCGTCCTGGAGCAGGGCGGAACCGGACCAGACGTTGCAGACCTTCTTCGCCGGGCAACCCATGTTGATGTCGACGATCTGCGCGCCGTTATCCGCGTTGTACTTCGCCGCCTCGGCCAGCATGCCGGGGTCGTAGCCGGCGATCTGCACGCTCACCGGCTCCGGTTCGCCCTCGTGGTCCATCCGGCGCAGCGACTTGGTCGTGTTCCACAGGCGCGGATCGGCCGTGGTCATTTCGGACACGGCCAGGCCGGCCCCCAGGCGCTTGCACAGGAGACGGAAGGGTTTATCGGTGACGCCGGCCATGGGCGCGAGCACCACGGCCGGTGCGATGGTGTAGGGACCGATGCGCATGGCATTGATTTTACACGATTCGCTCAATGCATCCCGAGCATGGCCGCCAGCGCCCCGGCGAGGATGCCGAAGCCGACCACCGCTACGGCGACCACCACCAGCAAACGCACCGGAAGTGACCGGCCCAGCATCGCCAGCGAGGGCAGGCTCACCGGGGGCAGGGTCATCAGCAGGGCCGCGGCCGGGCCGCCGCCCATGCCCAGCGCGAGCATCGCCTGCACGATGGGTACCTCGCCGGCGGTGGGAATCACGAAGAGCATCCCCGCCACGGCGAACGCGGCGATCCAGTACCAGTGCTCGCCGATGTCCGGACCGATATGCGGGAACATCCACGCGCGCGCCGCGCCCAGCAACAAGACGATCACGAGGTATTCCGGGATGAGCCGCAGCGTCATCGTGGTGAAAATCCGCACCCAGCGTTTGCCGACCTCCGCCAAGGACCCAGGCTCGGTTTCGGCGATCGGCGCGACGGCGGCCGTGGACGGTTCCAGGCCGGACAGGCGGTTGGCGAGGTAGCCGAGCCCGAAGACCATCGGCACGCCCAGCACCATGCGCAGCGCGGTCCAGTGCCAGCCGAGGACGAAGCCGGTGAAGACCAGGGTCGCCGGGTTCAGCATCGTGTTACCCAGCCAGAACGCGATCGAGGCGCCCGGCGAGGCCTGGTGCTTGCGCAGGCCCACCACCACCGGCGCCGCGCAGCAGGTGCACATCATGCCGGGTACGCCCAGCAAGCCGCCGGCGAGGGTACTGCCGAAACCACGGTCGCCCAAGGTGCGCCGCACCCAGTTCACCGGCAGCAGCGCCTGGACACCGGACCCCAGCAACAGGCCCAGCACCATCGCCTTCCAGATGGCCTTGCCGTAGGCCAGTGCGTAGTCGATCGCCGCGTTCCAGGAAGGTGCCGGCGCGCTGGCCTGGTCGCCCATGAGGATCGAATGGCCGATGGAATGCTGATCCGCGGCCACGAATGCGCGCCCGTAGTACGGGTACCACTTCACGTAGAACAGGCCGGCGACAGCCAGAAACAACAATACCGACCAGCGCACGGTGCGCGCTTTCTGCAAAGCGACGGTCATAGACCCCTCCGAACAGGATGTGACATGACGGCCCTACAGGGCACGACGTTGCCGGCCGGGAGCCGCAGGCCCGATGCGCTGCGGAGGGGCAAGACTTTCGCTGGAAGATACTTCAAGCTCCGGTGGCTTCGCTATGCTCTACGTGACTTCGCGGTCGCACCCACGGGACTTTCGCAGGATCCGCCATGACCTCCGTCCGATTGACCGAACTCGCCCACGGTGGCGGCTGCGGCTGCAAGCTCGCGCCATCCGTGCTTCGACAATTGCTGGCCGACAAGCCATCGGCGATGCCGTTCGCGCAACTGCTGGTCGGCACCGAATCCAGCGACGACGCCGCGGTGTGGCAGGTGGACGAACGCACCTGCGTGATCGCCACCACCGATTTCTTCATGCCGGTGGTCGACGATCCCTACGATTTCGGCCGCATCGCCGCGGCCAATGCGCTCTCCGACGTGTACGCGATGGGCGGCAAGCCGATCATGGCGCTGGCTATCCTCGGCATGCCGTTGGACAAGTTGGACGTCGACACCGTGCGCGCCATCCTCGCGGGCGGCGAATCCATCTGCGCGGAAGCGGGTATCCCTGTCGCGGGCGGCCATTCGATCGACTCGGCCGAGCCGATCTACGGGCTCGCGGCGATCGGCTTGTGCACGCCCGCCAACGTGCGCCGCAACACGGGCGCGCAAGCGGGCGACGTGCTGATCCTGACCAAGGGCATCGGCGTCGGCATCTACTCGGCGGCGTTCAAGAAGCAGGCTTTGCCGGAAGACGCGTACGCGGAAATGCTGGCGTCCACCACGTTGCTCAACCGCGTCGGCCATGAGCTGGCGCAGGACGGCGACGTGCATGCGATCACCGACGTCACCGGCTTCGGGCTGCTGGGGCACGCGCTGGAGCTGGCGCGTGGCAGTGGCTTGCGGGTCCGGATCGACGACGATCGTGTTCCTCTCCTGGACCAGGCCGAGGCACTGGCCCAGGCCGGCTTCATCACCGGAGCGTCGAAGCGGAACTGGAACAGCTACGGCGATGGCGTCGTCCTTCCCTCCGGCCTGCCGGAGTGGCGCCGTGCCTTGCTGACCGACCCGCAGACGTCCGGCGGATTGCTGGTGGCATGCAAGGCGGAGCGGGCCCAGGCGATCCTGGCGAGGATCGAGGCGGCGGGCTATCCCCGCGCGCGTATCGTCGGCACGGCGATGGCAGGCGTGCCGGGTGTGGAGGTGGTCTGAAAAGTCGCCAGGATGGCGGAAGAGCATGGGAGTCGAACCCACCCGAGGCAGTCTGGCTGCCTCACCCGGATTTGAAGTCCGGACGTCCCACCGGGAACGATGCTCTTCCATGGATCGCGATCACGCCGGGACCGATCCGAACAGGTCGAGGTAACGCGCCTGTATCCGGCGCAGCGTGCCGTGATTTAGCGTAACACCCTGGCGGTCGAAGAACTCGAGGATCTGGATCGCCACCTTTCGCCCGTTGTCCAGCCGGTCGCGAAACTGCGCCGCGGTGAAGCGGCCGTCCGCCGCGTGCGACGCGACGTCGGCGGCGATCAGCAGCATCTCATGCACGGTCGCGCGCAGGAAGAAGTGATCGTGCGCCACTTCGTCCACGAGGCCGACGCGCGCCGCGGACTTCATCAGCTGGCGGACCTCCGCCTCCGGGCGCCCGATCACCGTGGCGATGTCCCGCACTCGCGGAGGCCGGAAGCGGACGTCGCCGCCGAGCAAGGGTTCGACCGCCCGCCACGCGGCCACGCGTTCCGGACTCAACTGCAGCGTGTGCGAGGCCAGGCGCACGAACGCGCCGTCGCGAACCACGTGGCGGGCGACATCCTCGTGTTGCAGGGCCAATGCGAACGCGGCGGGCGACAGCCGCGGGCGCAAGGCCAGCCGCAGTTTTTCCCGGCCCATGCCCTGCACATCCGGATTGGCCGCGTGGAAGGTCTCCAGGCGTTCGACCAGGGTGTTGGCGAAGCCTTGCCAGTGCGCCCGGTCGATCGCCACGCGCTCGTCACCCGTGTCGAGCACGAATGGCGAGAGCGCGGTGACCGTGTCGTCCAGCACGGCCGCCGCCAGGGCGCGATCGCGCGAGAACGCGAGCACGTCCCGCGCGAACGGCGGCGCATCGAGCAGCGCCGCGAGCGCCGTCCGTGGATCGTCGATCGCCAGCGCGGCTCGTTGTGCCTGTCGCTCGGGCGTCCGGCGCTGTCGCGACGGCGCACGGAGGTCGAGGAAACGGCCGCCGCCGATGGTCCGCCGCGCGGATACATCGCGCAGCACGAAGCGGTCGAGCGCCACCGCGGCGATCGGCTGGCTCAACACCAGCTGCACGTCGGCCGTCTGTCCCGGAAGCAACTGCTCGCCTTCCAGTGGCACGACGCGCACGCCGACTTCGGCCGCGCCGTGATGCAACCGCGCCGGGAACCATGCACCGACGGGCTTGGGCTCGCCGGCCAGGATGTGCAGGCTCGCGTCGATGCGATCGGTCGGCGCGTGCAGGAAAGGATCGACGACCATGTCGCCGCGCTGGATCGCGTCCTTGGCGATACCATCGCCAGCGAGGTTCAGGGCGCAGCGGTCGCCTGCGCGGCCTCGCTCCACCTGGCGGTTCTGCGCGTGCAAGGAGCGCACGCGCGCGACCCGTCCCGAGGGGCTGAGCATGACCTGGTCCTTTACCTGCACGGTGCCGGACAACACGGTACCGGTCACCACCACGCCGATGCCGGGCAGGGTGAACACCCGGTCCACCGCGAGCCGGAAGCGTCCGTCCGCACGGCGTTCACCGAGCGCACGCGCCTCCATGGCGAGCCGGTCGCGCAGCGCATCGACGCCCATGCCCGTCGTCGAGGACACCGGCAGGATGTCCGCCTCTTCGAGCATCGTGCCCGCGGTCGCCTCGCGGATCTGCGCGGTCACCTCCGCCAGCCGTTCCGGCGGCACCAGGTCGGCCTTGGTCAGCGCGACCAGTCCGCGCCCGACACGCAGCAGGTCGAGGATCGCCAGGTGTTCCATCGTCTGCGGCATGACGCCGTCATCGGCGGCCACCACCAGCAGGGCGATGTCGATGCCGCTCGCGCCCGCGGCCATGGTGTGCACGAAGCGTTCATGGCCCGGCACGTCGACGAAACCGAGGGTGAAGCCATCGTCCAGCGGCAGGTAGGCGAAGCCCAGGTCGATGGTGATGCCGCGTGCCTTTTCTTCCTTCAGGCGATCGCCGTCGACGCCGGTCAGCGCCCTTACCAGGGACGTCTTGCCGTGGTCGATATGGCCGGCCGTGCCGATGATCATGGAGTGCGCGCGAGTTGGGCCAGGGTCGCCAGGAAGGTGGCCTCGTCGGCGTCGGCAAGACAGCGCAGGTCCAGGTGCAGCGCGCCATCGCCGACGCGGCCCACGATGGGGCGAGGCAACGCGCGGAGCGCGGCCGCCAGGTTTTCCAGGGTGCGCTGGCTGCCGAGCGGGCGGATCGACAGCGCGGCACTGGCGAGCGTATCCAGCGGCAACGCGCCGGAACCTATCTGGCTATGGCAATCCCCGACATCGACGACGAAGCCGTCGCCGATCCGTTCCGCCACCGCCGCTCGCAAGCGGTGAGCCTGTGCCTCGATGTCCGCATGGGAGCGGGACAGGAAGCGCAGGGTCGGCAGCCGTTCGGCGAGACGGTCGGGATCGCGATACAGGTTCAGCGTGGCCTCGATGGCGGCAAGCCGGATCTTGTCCACGCGCAAGGCGCGCTTCAGCGGATTGCGGTTGATCCTGGCGATCAGGTCGCGGTCGCCGACGATGAAGCCCGCCTGCGGCCCGCCCAGCAGCTTGTCGCCGGAGAACGTGACCAGCCGCGCACCCTCGGCCACCGCTTCGCGCACCGTCGGTTCCCTGGCGAGACCATGGCGGGAGAGGTCGACGAGGCTGCCCGAGCCCAGGTCGTTGAGCAGCGGCACGCCCGCGTCGTCGGCGATCGCCGCCAATTCGCGTGCCCCCACCTCGGCCGTGAAGCCCTGGATGCGATAGTTCGAGGTGTGCACCTTCAGTACGAGCCCGCTGCGCTCGTTGAGCGCGTCGCGGTAGTCCCCCGGGTGGGTGCGGTTGGTGGTGCCTACCTCGATCATCTTCGCGCCGGCGCGCGCCATGATGTCGGGCATGCGAAAGGCGCCGCCGATCTCGATCAGCTCGCCGCGCGATACCACTGCCTCGCGGCCGAGGGCGAACGTGTTCAGGCAGAGCAAGACGGCCGCGGCGTTGTTGTTGACCACGGTGGCATCTTCCGCACCGGTCAATTCGCAGAGCAGGGAGCGCAGGTGGTTATCGCGCTCGCCACGTGCGCCGCTGGCGAGGTCGTATTCCAGCGCCACCGCGTGGCGCATCGCTTCCACCGTCGCCTCGATCGCGGCTTCGGCGAGTACCGCGCGGCCGAGGTTGGTGTGCAGCACAGTGCCGGTGAGATTGAACAGCGGGCGCAGGCCCGGCATCTTCGCTTCGAGCAGCCCGCGCGCCCGCTGCGCGATGTCAGTCGCGCTGGGTGCCTCCGTGGCAGACAGGCGAAGGGCATCCCGTGCATCGTCGATGACCTGGCGGATGGCCTCGGTGGTGGCGGCGCGTCCATGGCGCTCCAACAACGAGGCCACTTCCGCGGTCGCCAGCACGGTGGCTACCGCAGGCAGGTTGCGCAGCGAAGTTGCGTCGGGCCCGGACATGCCTCGTATGCTGAGGTGCCGCCCGTGCGGGGTCAAGAAAAACCACCCGCCTGCCCCAAGGTTATGGCGATTGCCGCATCTAATCGGGCTGCTGCAGGTTCTCCCGGAGCGGAAGGGAATGATTTACGTTAGTGGATTCTTCGTATGGAGTGGTGTCCGTAACGAGATACTCAATATTATCGGCATTGCGAACGGCCTTGGTTCGATCCTCGGAGGCCAATCGCTGCACCTCATCCCAGCCGTACACATAGTCGGCTGTACCAGGATAGCCATCATTGAAATGCGATAGCTCGTGCACGACCGTTCCTACTCGGGAAGCTCGATGCCCCGCCTCGGGAAGGGCAAAAAACTTATCGCAGAAATGAATGAGATAGGTGGTCGATGTCTCTGCCCAAGCAGGTGTTTCAGGTGAGTAACCGGGGCAGCCGCATTTTGGTATCAGGCGCGCGCCGGGGCCACCAACTTTCCGCACGAAGATCTGATCGACAGTCTCATAAGGATGGCCGTTATCACTCTCTCCCCACCCTGCCTCATACAAGTTGGGTCCGGATGAGTCATGTTCGCCCACCCAGCGCATGTATTTTGGATGGGGCACAAATACGTACTTCCATGTTCCGTCTTCCGTTTTCACATGCTTGAATCGTTCACTCATGAACGTTCCCGCGTCCCATATGGGATCGAATGCTTTACTCCAGGCGCTGAATATGACTTCTTTTTTCGGTTCGTCGCAGTCGTCGCCATCGTAAAGCGAAATTGGCTTGACCGGCCCCGGTATATAGATGGTCGTTTCGTTGGATTCGACGTATTTGAGCGTATTTCTCTTGAAGTCTTGGAATTCCTTGTCGGTCACAACATACCGATCGGGTGTGCGATCCAACGATAAGGTGAACTTCACCGAGAAGGCGCCGCCCGCTCCGTAGTCGTATTCGTAGGTGAGGTCTACTTCCTTTTCAAGGCTCTCCCCACTTTGCAGGATGATGAAGTAGCTGGAGAGAAGTCGTCCGATGTTGACGGAGCGACCGATGTATAGGGATACCTCGCCCGCGCTATTCTTTACTTCGTATTGGGATTTTGGAAGGCGTCCACCGGACATGACGAATGGAGTGTCCCATTTCATGATGGCGACCGGTTCGTCCCCGATGTTGTGCAAGGTCAGTTTCACGATGGCCGAGCGTTTGCTATCCGAGGCATAAGGGGTCTCCAGCTTCGCTGTCAGGCGCTGTTCGGCAAAACTAACAGGACTTGTCGTTAGTGCTCCCACGCTCCAGCCGAGCAAAACCAACATACGTTTCCACTTCATGGTCTATCCCTATATCTGATCATTCCCTGGCGCGTCGATACGCACCAATCGCCTTTCGGGCGACCGCTGAAGCTACGCCGAGGAATAAAGCAAACACATGGAAGAATTCTGAGAAAGTAGATGTCTTCTTCTCTCTGTGACCTGTGTCACATCGCCAGATGGATCAACCACGTGCCTGCCCGGACCTCACGTCGAACGGGCCGCTCCCGTGCTCGCACGGCCGGGCGCACGGACGATGATCGGTTCGGGAGGAAAAAATCGGAGTGAGAATGTTCTCACTAAATATGAATAGATTCAAATACTTATTTGAAAATTCGTTGGGTGACCGATAGACTCTGCGCCTCGCGAATGCATGTCGGCGACACGAATGGTTCTGCGGGCAGGCGAAGGACGTACATGGGTGACATGCAAGGAGCGGCGATGAAATGGACTCGACTGAGCGCGTGGTTAAGCCTGGGCCTGGCGGCCTGTGCCCAGCCCACGGCCGCACCGCCGTTGCAAAAGGAGATTGCCATGACGGAGACGGAGCGGGACGAAGCGGCGATTCGCGCGGAGATGAACTACCGGCCCGTGAAGTGGCCGTTGAAGTTCAAACGGCACAATTTCGGCGCTCGCTGCTATGACACGCTGTACTGCAGCATCTGGTACGGCGGCATGGAGAGCGGTGACGAACGTCCGTCGGTTCCGTCGTCGACCTATGGCACCGGCTATCTCGACAACTGGAACGGAGGCATGTCGTTCGACAACTTTCCGCCACCGGCCGAAGTGACTTGGCGCTCCAGGGATGGGTTGGAGCATAAGACCGATATCGATGTCGCAGCGATTTTCCGGGACGAGTTGATGCTGCACAACGTTCCACGCGAGGAAATTAGCGACGTACCGGATGGCAGGCTGCGAACGAATCCCTCCATCCTGCTGGAGGTCAACGATCGCAATATCCGAATCTACATGCGCGCTCGCATTCCGACCAAGCGCTTGCAGATTCCAGGTAACCCGTATAGCGACGTTCGTTACGACCTGATCCTGGTCAAGACCTATAACTACTGAACACAGGGAGTGTCGGCCCATGGGGCAACTTGTTTCCGGTGGCGCATCGCGTCCCGCTACTTCGCAGGATATGGAACTGTACGAACGGATGCGCCAGCAGCTGGCGCACCAGCAGGTCCCCATGATGCAGCGTCGCCAGGATCCGCATGAATACCTGTTCATCGCACTGTTCGACGGCACCGGGCAGGACGTTGACGACCCTGCACAGTTGCCGACCAATGTCGGTGTCCTTTCCAAGCATGCAAATTTGCTGGAAAGGGACCTAGCCAACAACATCGGGACACACTATGTCCCTGGCATAGGGACCCAGAAGAATCCGGTGGCACGACTGGCCGATGGTGCCTTGGCTTATACCTGGGATGACCGTATCAAGGAGATGTATCACGCCTTGGCGGAACAGGCATATCAGTGGCGGGAAGAAGACCCGCAGGCGAAAATTCGCCTGATCGGAGTTGGCTATAGCCGAGGCGCCGTCCTGGTCCCTGGGCTCGCCCGCCTGGTGGACCGGTACGGAATCGCAGATCCTGAACATATGCGTTTCGGCCGCGACACCGACGGCAACCTCACGGTGAAAGCACCCCGCACCCTGGTTCCCCCCGGCCAAGTCGCCCAAGCCGTCGGCCTGTTCGACCCCGTGGCGACCAACATGCCGCGCAACTACGACGCGCGCCTGCCGAAATCGGTACTGTCGGGTTTCTCGCAGATCGCCCGCGATGAACGACGCGAACTGTTTCCACACCAGACCATCCTCGATCCGGACTGGTCCGACGATGGGCGCTTCCTCAGCGTGCCGGTGCCGGGTGGGCATTCCAACGTCGGCGGTGGCAATCGTGAGGCTGGCCTCGAGTCCATGGCCTTCAACGGCATGGCCGACTATCTCAATGCCCTGACCGATCGACCGCTGTTCGAACATCGCCCGGTGCCCGACGACCCGTCCCAATACACGATCTTTCAGGCCAGAGGGGCGACGGCCGCTTTCGGCCTGCGCATGGACGATGACGGCCAGCGCGATTTTCGGGATGAACTGGCGAACTGCAAGATCGTCGACCTCTGCCACGATGCCGATCCCATCGATGTGTCGCTGGCCCGGCAGTTCCCATGGCACGAGGTGACACCGGCAGTCGCCGAGCCGATACCGGCCTTGCCGGGACGGAAATCGCCTTCGGACCTCATTCTCGACGACTATCTCGCCGCCCTCAGCGCGGGCGACGAGCAAGGCATGAGCGCGGCAGCTTCCGCAATGGCTAAATCCGACTTTGGCCGGCAACGCGTCGACGAAGCCGAACAATGGGAACTGGAGAAGCTCCAGCGAATTCCAGGCCGCGACAATCCGTTGTTCGAACAGGCGTTACGCCATCTGGAACGACTTGGGCCGGACGAGGCGGGGTACTGGAACCGAACCGAAATGGAACAAATGGCAGGCAGCATCTCCCACGAGGCGCAGCATCGGCGCATGCCCGCCATCGATGAACTGTATCCCGTCCGTGGTGGGGAAGGGCTCGCCGCCATATGGAAGCATCCGAGCAACACCGTCCTCGACAGCTTCGTCATCGTGGACAAGTTGCAGGCGATGGCACAGCCGTTGGAGCAGAGCCTGCAAGGCCTTGCCGAGGATGCGCAACGACAGGAACAGATGAATCAGGTCCAGGCGTTGCAACGCGATCAACAGCAAAGCATCGGCATGTCGCGCTGATTTCAGGGAGAGGAACATTGAATTACGAACATACGACGGACGCGCTCAAGGCCATGCTGGTGGTATCGGGTCGTCTGGAGGAGTGGAGCAGCAAGCTGCACAAGCAATCGGAAGACACGCAGGCTGCGATCCGGGCCACCCGGGAACGGGAGGAGGCGCGCTTCATGCAAGACATCCTGAACATGCACGAAGGGCAGCAACGGCGTATCGAGGCGGCACTGCGGCCAAGGATCGCCCGGGCGTGGCAGATGGTTGCGGCGTTGGCCGGCCTGGGCATCCTGCTTTTCACCGGCTTCCTGCTCCTGTTGAACCGGGCCAACACCCGATTGAAAGCTGCCGAGATGCGAGCCGGCGCCGCCGAGGTTCGCGCGGATGTGCAGGAGGCGCTGCGCCACGTGGACATCGTCTCCTGCGGCGGTCGGCCCTGCGTTCGCATCGACAGGCGGACATCGACATGGAAGAGCGGAAATGCCGAGTACGTCGTCGTCGACGGAGGAAGCGTAGCCAGTAAAAAGCGATGAACGCCCCGGCATCGGTCGGAATTATTGATTCCCGTCCTCGCCGGCCAACAACAACGGGTTCGGCGCATGCCGCGCGAAGCCGGCCTCGGCGATCAACAGGTCCAGCCCCAGCGATGCGAGGTCGTCCGCGAACGGGTCGGACCGCATGTCGTGCACCTGGAAGAACAGCTTGGAATAAGTGTGGCAGTCGGCGCAGGTCTCGGCCTTGACCAGGCCGGCATCGCCCTCGATGGACTGGAGCGAAAGGCGGCGCGTGCCGCCGCAGGTGATGCATACGGCGCGCACGTGGTTCCATGCGGTGGAGCACATCGAGCAGTACAGGTAGCGCGAGCCGGGCGTAGTGCCGCTCGCCGTGATCACGCCAGCCACCGGCGGTGAACCGCAGCACGGGCAGAGGCCGCGTTCTTCGAGAAGGCGAAGTTCGTCGACGTTCAAGCGCGCGGCGGAACAGGTGAAATACACCTGCAAGGCCGCCGCGACGAAGACGGCGGCGCCCGCGTCGGCGGTGGGCAAGCGGCCGCGCAGGAAGTTGTCGGCCAGCCGGTCCAGGGTGGCGTCGTCGCCGCATCGCAATGCTTCCATGGCATCGAGTGCGGGGGGCGGCAGACCCGCGACGTCGATGCGATCGAGCAGCAGCATCAATCCGCCGCGCCATGAATCGTCACGACGATGGCCGTCCGCCGCCAGCGGTGGCAATCGCGCCTCCGTCGCCTGCGCCACGGTATCGGCCCCGAGCGTGGTGGCGGGGCCGAGCGTCGTCGCGACGGCATGCTGCGCATGTGCCAGTCCCGCCATGAAACGCAGCCATGCTTCCATCGGATGACCGGATGCCAGTTCGTCCAGCCGCTTCGCGGTCGCCGCGAAGCGTCGCGACGGATCGGCGAGCACGATCGGATCGGGAGCCTTCACGCCGGCGTGGGAAGGACCGCTCCATTTGGCGTTCGGTGGTGCCTCGGCTTGCTTCACGTATCTTTCCTGGGCGTGGTCTTGCCGCGCTGGCCCGAGGCCAGGTCCCAGAACCACTTGCGATGGTGATGCCAGGCCCAACCCGGGGTCACGTAGCCCTGGGTCATGCTGCGCACCGAGTTGCGGATCCAGATGGCCGCATAGACATGGGCCACCCAGACGAGGATGGCCGCGATGGCCGCCAGGCTATGGATGAGCACGGCCACGCGTTGCACCTCGATCGAGGTGGCCTCGCCGAAATAGACTTCCCAGATCAGCAACCCGGTGAAGAACAGCACCGGGATCAGCAGCGTCATTGCCCAGAACACGGCCTTCTGGCCGCTATTGTTGCGGCCGATGGGTGGCACGTGTTCATCGTCGTTGGTGGCGACCTGGACGATCGCCTTCGACCAGGCGATATCGTCCTTGTTCGGCAGGTTGGTCCGCCAGAACTGGACGATCATGCCGATCCAGCTGACGACGAGCAGGACGCCGAACCAGGGATGCGCCGCCCGTGCCCATTGCCCGCCGCCGAACAGGCCCGACAGGAAGAACAGTATCGGATGGAACATCGACAGCCCCGACAGGACGAGGAGGATGAAGAGTCCGGCGTTGATCCAGTGGTTGATCCGGTTGGCCGTGGTGTAGCGGGTGATCGCGTACTTCGGGCGGGTCATGACTTCTCCTCCGGGTCCGGTTCGCGTTCGCCACGCAGGGCACGCGCGGCCTCTTCCTCGTCCTCTTCCGTGACTTCGTTCGGGCCCACGGTGATCCAGTGGAAGAAACCGGCGATGGCGGCGAAGGCGATGCCCGCGACGGCCAACGGCTTGATGATGCCCTTCCACGCCTCGACCACGGGGCTGATGCGCGGCTTGTCGGGCAGGCCGGAATAAAGCGACGGCTTGTCCGCATGGTGCAGCACGTACATCACGTGCGTGCCGCCGACCTCCTTGGGATCGTACAGGCCGGCATTCTCGAAGCCACGCGATTTCAGGTCCTCGATGCGTTCACCGGCCCAGTGGGTCATGTCGCTCTTGGAACCGAACATGATGGCGCCGGTGGGGCAGGCCTTGACGCAGGCGGGCTCGAGTCCGACCGACACGCGGTCGGAACACAGCGTGCACTTGTACGACTTGTGGTCCTTCTTGCTGATCCGCGGAACGTCGAACGGGCAGCCTTTCACGCAGTAGCCGCAGCCGATGCACTTGTCGCTGATGAAGTCGACGATGCCGTTGGCGTACTGCACGATCGCGCCGGGCGCCGGGCATGCCTTCAGGCAGCCCGGGTCCTCGCAATGCATGCAGCCGTCCTTGCGGATCAGCCATTCGAGGTTGCCCTGTTCGTTCTCGTACTCGGCGAACTTCATCAGGGTCCATACGCTCGGCCCCAGGTCCATGGGGTTTTCGTAGGAGCCTTCGAAGTGGCCGATCTCCGGACGCAGGTCGTTCCACTCCATGCAGGCCGACTGGCAGGCCTTGCAGCCGATGCAGCGGCTGACGTCGATGAGCTTGGCGACCTGGTCCTCGTGGCTGCGCGCCACGGGGGGCGTCATCGTCGAGGCCGAGCGCCGGACATAGTCTTGGGATTGCAGGTCTGACATGTCGTTGGCCTCAGGCTGCGACCGGTGCGCTGGTCTTTTCGACGTTCACCAGGAACGCCTTGAACTCCGGCGTCTGCGTATTGGCATCGCCGACGGAGGGCGTCAGGGTGTTCGCCCCATAGCCCTTCCGGGCCTGGCCGGTGAAGCCCCAGTGCAGCGGCACGCCGATCACGTGGGCCGGCTTGCCATCCACCATGAGCGGCTTGATCCGCTTGGTCACATAGGCCTTGCACACCACTTCGCCACGCTTGGACGACACCTTCACCCAGCCGCCTTGCTCGATGCCCTTCTCCTTCGCCAGGACCTCGCCGATCTCGACGAATTCCTCCGGCTGGAGGATCGCGTTTATCAGCGCATGCTTGGTCCAGAAATGGAAATGCTCGGTGAGGCGGTACGTGGTCGCCACGTACGGGAAGTCCTTGGCGTTTCCGAAGGCGGAGCGGTCGTCGGCGAAGACGCGGGCCACCGGGTTGGCATTGACCTTCGGATGCAGCGCGTTCTCCACCGGCGATTCCATCGGTTCGTAATGCTCGGGGAACGGGCCTTCCGCCATCAGGTTGCGGGCGAACAGGCGGCCCATGCCTTCGGCGTTCATGATGAAGGGACCGACACCGTCGGAGGGCTTCACGGTCGGGCCGTAGTCGGGCACGTCGATGCCGACCCAGCGCGTGCCGTTCCATTCGATCACCGGCTTCTTCGGGTTCCAGGCCTTGCCTTCGAGGTTCGCGCTGGCGCGGTTGTAGAGGATGCGGCGGTTGGCCGGCCACGCCCACGCCCAGTTCGGCGCGATGCCTTGCTCGCGTGGATCGGTCGCGTCGCGGCGGGCCATCTGGTTGCCCTTCTCGGTGAACGAACCGGTGAAGATCCAGCAGCCCGCCGCGGTGGTGCCGTCGTCGCGCAGCTGGGCGAAGGCGTCCAGCAACGTGCCCGCCTTGGTCGTCACGCCCGTGGCCGGGTCGGTGATGTCGACCAGCGCACGGCCGTTCATGTCCTTGGCCAGTTCCTCCGGGTCCGGCGCGACCGGATCGGTGTACTTCCAGGTGACATTGAGGATCGGATCGGGGAAGGCGCCGCCTTCCTTCCGGTACAGCTCGCGCAGGCGATGGAAGATGCCGCTCATGATCCAGATATCGGACATGGCTTCGCCCGGTGCCTCGGCCGCCTTCCAGTGCCACTGCAGCCAGCGCGCCGAATTGACCAGCGAGCCGTTTTCCTCGGCGAAGCAGGTGGTCGGCAACTGGAATACCTCGGTCTGGATCTCCGCGGGCCTGGCCGGGTTCTGCGGACCGAAGTCCTGCCAGAAACGCGACGTCTCCGTGTCCAGCGGGTCCATGGTGACGAGGAACTTCAGCTTGCTGAGGCCGCGGCGGATCTTGCCGCGATCGGGGAAGGCCTGCAGCGGATTGAAGCCCTGGCAGATATAGCCGTTCATCTGCCCGGCGTTCATCATCTCGAAGGCCTTTATGATGTCGTACAGGGGCACGTCGAGCTTGGGCAGCCAGTCGTAGGCCCAGTTGTTTTCCTGCGTGGCGGCGTCGCCATACAAGGACTTCTGCAGGCTGACCACGAACTTGCGGTAGTTCTGCCAGTAGCTGGTCTGGCCGGGGCGCAAGGGTTTGAACAGCTTCGTCGACATGTATTCGTCGAAACTGGTTTCCTTGTCGTTGGGCAGGGTCAGGTAGCCGGGCATCTGGTTGGACAGCAGGCCGACGTCGGTCAATCCCTGGATGTTGGAATGCCCACGCAGCGCGTTCATGCCGCCGCCGGCCACGCCGATGTTGCCCAGCAACAGCTGGATCATCGCCATCGCGCGGATGTTCTGCGCGCCGACCGTGTGCTGCGTCCAGCCCAGTGCGAACAGGCTGGTCATGGCCTTGTCCGGCGCGGCGGTGCTCGCGAACAACTCGCAGATGTGCAGGAACTTGTCCTGCGGCGTACCCGTGATGCGCGAGACCATCTCCGGCGTGTAGCGGGCCACGTGCCGCTTGAGCAGGTTGATCACGCAACGCGGGTCCTGCCAGCTGTCGTCCGTCCTGGCGAAACCCTGCTCGTCCAGCTCGTAGTCCCAGCTCGACTTGTCGTAGCTATGGGTTTCGCTGTTGTAGCCGCTGAACAGGCCATCCTGGAAGTCGAAGCCTTCCTTCACGATCAGGCCGGCGTTGGTGTACGCGCGCACGTACTCGTGCTGGATGGCATCTTTTTCCAGCAGGTAGCGCATCACGCCACTCAGGAACGCGATGTCCGTGCCCGGCCGGATGGGGGCGTAGTAATCGGCCACGGAGGCCGTGCGGGTGAAGCGCGGATCGACCACGACGAGCTTGGCGCCGTTCTCGATCTTCGCCTCGATCACCCACTTGAACCCGCAGGGATGCGCTTCGGCGGCATTGCCACCCATCACCAGGACGACGTTGGCGTTCCTGATGTCCTGCCAGGTGTTGGTCATCGCACCGCGACCGAATGATGGGGCCAGACTGGCCACCGTCGGTCCGTGTCAGACGCGCGCCTGGTTGTCGAACACCACCATGCCGAGGGAACGGGCGACCTTCCAGGTCAGGAAGGCGGTTTCGCTGGACGAAGCCGACGCCGCCAGCATGCCGGTGCTGGTCCAGCGGTTGACCGTGGTGCCGGCCGCGTTCGTGGCGATGAAGTGCTTGTCGCGGTCTTCCTTCATCAACCGGGCGATGCGGTCCAGGGCGAAGTCCCAGGAGACGTCCTTGAACTCGGTGCCTCCCGGTTCGCGATAGCGCGGCGTCTTCAGGCGGGTGGGCGCATGCACGATATCGAGCAGGGCCGAGCCCTTCGGGCACAGGGTGCCGCGGTTCACCGGATGGTCCGGATCGCCTTCGATATGGATGATGTTCGAGAGGGCGTTCTTCGCCCGGTCGCCCATGCTGTAGATGAGGATTCCGCAGGCGACCGAGCAATACGTACAGGTATTGCGTGTTTCAGTCGCGTGGGTGAGCTTGAAGGGACGGACGGCGGCGGCTTGCGCCACGCCCGATCCCCCGAAGCCGAGCATGCCCATGCTGGACGCTGCCAGGCCCAGGCCCGTGAACTTGATGAACTCGCGGCGGGTGAGTGCCATCGCTTGAGCTCCCTAGGAACTTGGCTAGACATACCGCCTTGTCCAGGCGGGGACGCGGCCCCGGGATCGTCATGGAATGACGGGACCGGCCGCTCATTCAGGAAGGTACATGAAGTTTCCCGTCGGGTCGATGACGTTTTTGCACGTTTCCACCCTCGCGTTAGGTACTCGTGAAAGCCACGGCGTCATGCGCATGCAAGCTCTCCTGGTGTTCCAGCCGGACCTGGAAGCCGGCCAGGCCCGCGTCGCCGTCGAGCACCCGCTGTATCCGTCGCGCCGCATCCTCGCAGAACATGAGGTTGCCGCCGTTGGCCAGTGCGAAAGCCTGCTCGTCCTCGCGCTTGACCGCGGTCTGCACGGGCGTGCCGAGCGCCCCTTCGACCGCGTCGAGCAGGCCGATGAGGTTCGGCGTGACGCCCGCGGCGTAGCGCACTTGCAGGCGTGCCACGCTGCGCTGCGCATGGGGGGTGGCGACGATGCCCTGCTCGCTGCCCAGCCATGCCAGCACGGCGGTGCGATCCAGCGGAGCATCGGCCGCGAAGTCGGTGGCGAACCGCTCCTGGATCAGTTGCCGCGCCAGGGCGGCGGACGCGGGGCAGGTGGACGAATAGGTCACTTCCGTCGCCAGGTCGAGATGGAATCCCCGCGCGTCCCGCGTGGCCTCGATCGTCACGGGATACGCGCGCCAGCCGCTGTTGTCGCTGCGCAACGCACGCCGGCGCACGAGGTGCTGGAAGCGGATGTCCACGCGGGCGCGGTCCGCCAGCCCCGCATGGGAATCGAGGAAGGCCTGCAGCATGGTGTCGAGCGTCCCCGCGTCGAGCGTTCGCGAGCCGAGGTGCTCGTCCACCATGAGGTAGAGCCGCGACATGTGGATGCCGCGCGCGTCCGGCCGCACCAGGTTGACGAAGGCGCCGATCTTCGCCGCCGCGACCTGCGGCATGCCGTCACCGGCGTCGAACCTGACGGGGGCGTCGATCCCGTCCATGCCCACCCATTCGAGTGGAGCGCCGAAACGCGGAGCGGTCTGCGTGGCGACATCGGGCATCGCGCCCGTCGTGTCCGAAAGGATTTTCATGGGGTTTCGCTCGTTCGTAACGCGGCGACCGCCGAGGCGGCATTCACCTCGAGCATGCCGTTGGTGACGGTGCTCGTGCGCAGGAGGATGTCCCGGGTGGTACGCGCGTCGAGCCGCGGCGCGAGGGACAGCAGCAGCGCGACGATCCCGCTGACGTGTGCCGTGGCCATCGACGAACCCGAGGTGAAGTCGTATCCACCGCCCGGCTGGGTGGTGAGGATATCGTTGCCCGGGGCGCTGACGACGCCGGGCGGCGGGGGCGTGGTGGCGCTGGATCGCACCACGATCACGCCGGGCGCGTTGTCGGGGAAGCCTCCCGTGGTGCCGCCCGGCGGTAGCGCCGCGATCACGATGCGACCCTGGCCCACCAGCTGCGCCAGCAACTTGCCGAGCAGGGGATCGGCGGGGCCGCCCAGGCTGAGGTTGACGATGCGTGCGTCGGTATCGTTGACGGCGGCGAGCGCCTTGGCCAGCGTGAAGGAGTTGCAGCGCGCCGCGTGCTGGCCGGGCGGATACCAGCAGGCCTTGTAGATGCTGAGCCGCGATTTCGGCGCGATGCCCACCATGCCCTGGCGGTTGTCGCCCACCGCGGCGATCACGCCCGCCACCTCGGTGCCATGGCGGTCGTGGTTGAACGCGGAAGTGTCGTTATCGACGGCATCGCCGCTGTCGTGGATGTGGCCTTGCAGGTCGGGATGCGACATGTCGACGCCGGTATCGACGATCGCCACGTGCACGCCCTGGCCCTGTGTCGTGGTATGCGCCACGGCGGCATGCGTTTCCACGAAGCCGCGCTGCAGGTCGGTGTAGGGATCGTTGTATTTCTTCCCCTCCGGCGGGGCGTCCGAATAGACGGAATAGTCCTGCAATGCCTGCGCCAGCTGCACGCGGCCGTCATGGGCCAGCTGCGCGACCAGGGCATCGCGGTCGGCCCCCGCCGGTGGTTTCAGTACCACGCAGTACGCACCCAGCGCCTTGATCGGCCAGCCGGCTACCTCGCGCATGCCGTAGGCGCGCTTGATGTCGGACAGCACCGAAACGGCGCGCTGCCCGGCGCCGTAGCTCGCCGAGGGCGCGTAGCCGAGCAGGTTGGAACCGGCGTGCGTCGAGGCCGGTTCCAACGGATTGGCCACGACCAGCACGATGTCGCGTTCGCTGTCCATCGAAGCGACGCCACCGGCCGATGCCGATGCGGCATCCGCGCCGGATGCCTGCGGCCGGTCCGGTCGCACGGGTGCGCAGGCGGCGAGGGTGGATAACAGCAACGCCAGGACGAGGGAGGCTTGCTTCATGGGGTATCGGTGACGGGTTCCGCGAAACGGATGCCCGGATCGGCACGCAGGCCTTGCAGGGTCTGCGGCGTCGGCGTGTCGCCGTCGGTGGATACCAGCGTGTACGCACCCACGTCGTTCGGGCCGCCGACCACGCGCAAGTGGTACCGATGCAGCAGCGCGTTCCATTCGGCCACCTTCAGTGTCGCCACGGGGACCACGTGGAGGGAACCCGGCGCGGCGGGCGCGGCTTCCTGGCTCAGCGTGCGATACACCGGCGCGGCGGCATGGCTGGCGCCGTTGCCGCCGAGCTTGATCCCCAGCACGCCGATCCCGACGGCCTGGACCAGTACCGCGGCGACCAGCGCGCGGGTCAACCAGTGGGACGATGCCGCGCGGCGCGACGGAGCGGCCTGCTGCGGGTCAGCCTCGTCGATGCGCGCCAGCAGGCGGGCGAGTCCCGCTTCGGCGTCGATATCCAGTTCGGGCGACAGCGCCAACGCGGCGCGCAGCCGTTCCTGTTGCGCGAATTCCTCGCGGCAGGCCTGGCACTCGGCCAGGTGCATGTTCAGCCAGGCGCCCTGCACGGGCGACGCGTCGCCCTGGAGTACCCAGGGCATCGCTTCCCAGGCGCGCGGGCAATCCCTGCCGATATCCTTCTGGAAAGTCATGGCACGATCTCCCTGTTGATGGTTCGCTCGCCGGCAAGCCCCGGGAGCACGTTGCGCAGTTTTACGCGGGCATGGAAAAGCCGTGCCTTCACGGTGCCCACCGGGCATTGCATGATCGCCGCCACGTCGTCGAGCGTGTGGCCGATGCCATAGACCAACTCGACCACGACGCGCTGGTCGGCGGAGAGGCGGTCCAGGCCCTTGCCCAGCCAGTCGCGCATCTCGCGATCCTCGCCGGGATCGTGCGAGGGCGTGCGGTCTTCCGGCACGCTGTCCTCGTCGACCGGCTCGCTGCCGTGCTGGCGCAGCGCCTTCAGGCCGCAGCGATAGGCGATGCCCATGATCCAGGTGGACACGCGGGAATCGCCCTGGAACGTGGCCGCCTTCTGCCAGGCGATCCAGAAACAGTCGTTGATCGCCTCCTCGACGACGTCCGTGCGCCGGGTCAGACGGGAAAGGAAGCGGACGAGCCGCCCGTGGTATCCGCGGTACATGACCGCCAGCGCGGCGCGATCGCCGGCCGACATGCGCTGTAGCAGCACGCGGTCGGCGGCGTCGGCGTCGAGTTCGGCTTCGCTCATGGGCTCGGAAGGCATTCGGATAGGACTCATGAGTACCGGGGTGGGCCGGAAAGGTTGCGCCGTCTACCTTTCAGAAGGCCCACGAGGCCGTCGCAACCCAGGGCGAGACATCCGGCTGGAAGTCGAACTTGTCGCGGTTGCTCATGATGTGGGCGAGGTCCACCCGCCATGGACCCTCGGTCCAGGTCAGGCCCAGGTGGCCGTAGTAGTAATGGTTCGACCGGTCGTAGTCACGGCCCCGGGGCGGTACCAGTTCCTGGGCCACCCCGGCACTGGCCGTGATGGAGAGCTGGCGGGACACCGGCCAGCGCAGGCCCAGGTCGGCCGCGCCACGGGGGCGTTGCCCGCCGTAGTCGTTCAGGTGCGTCGCCGACAGGCCAAGGGTGAGGACGTCGCGATAGATCCAGCCGACCCCCAGCTCCGTGCGGTCGTAGGTTCGTGCCTGGCCGTGGCGTGGATAGTGGTAGTAGAGAAGGTTCGACTGCATCTGCCAGTCGCTGGAAAGCGACCATGAGCGTGCCACCTGGGCGAGGGTTTCCACGATACGCCGGGGCGTCCGTAGTTGCGCGCTCGCCGAAGCGCCGACGGACCAGCCGTCCGGGAGGGACCAGGTGCCCGCGCCTTGGAGGATGGGGCCGGGTGGCGTGACGGCCACGCCGCGATCGACCAGTTGCGAGCCGAGCGCCACCACGCCGCTCCATGCCTGCGACTGCGCCTGCACGGGCGCCACCGCTCCCGCCGCGACGAGCATCCAGATCGCCCCGGTGCGATACCGGGGCCGGGCGTACGAGGAACGGTGCTCCAGCATCGGCTGGGTTTCGCCTCAGTGGAGGGTGTCGAGATAGGAGATGAGGTCGTCCAGTTGCGTGGCGTCGGTGAGGCCGTCGTATTTCATCTTGGTGCCCGGGTTGGCGACTTTCGCCGGTTGCGAGAGATACGTATGCAACTGTTGGGGCGTCCATGTCCACGGGCTTTGCTTCAACGCATCGGAATAGTCGTAGTCGGTCACAGTTCCGGCCTTGCGACCGACGATACCGAACAAGCTGGGTCCTTTCTTGTTCCGCCCTTCCTTGACCGCGTGGCATTCGGCGCACTCGGACTTGAAGACGTCGGCACCGGCCTTGGCGTCGCCAGCGCGGACAAGAGGGGATGCCATGGCCCAGCCGCTGGCCAGCAGGGCCATGGCGGCGAGGCGCAGGCTTTGTCGCACGATCGGGTTCAACACGCTGTCGCTCCTGTGGTGGGTTAGAAGGCGAGGCTCGCCGTCACGAAGAACGCGTTCAGGTCGCCGGCATTGGTTGGTCGCGCCCCAGGCGGAGCGAAGAAGATGTCGTCGCCCCGACCGTTGAACCGGGTGAAGCGGAACCAGTTGGCCGCCAGTTTCAGGTTGGCGATCGAGGTGTAGGAGTCGTCCCTGCCGAAGGGCGTCCAGAACACCGTGAGCAGGTTGCTGGTGGTGTCGGGACTGCCCGAAGGCCCGTAGCGCGCGACGTCGCTGGAGCCGGTGCTCTTCATGTGGCTGATGGAGAGGCCGTAGCTTTGCCTGAACGTGTAGGTGACGCTCGCGGTCTGGTCGTGCACGTTGCCGTGGTCGCGCGCCTGCACGCCGCCGATGACCGGTGCGCTGCCATAGTCGCGCCGTTCGAGGATGTTCACGTAAGCCACCTGGACGATGTGCTCGCGGTTGCCCAGGTATTGGTAGCTGAGGTCGTAGCCGAGGTCGGTGAGGTCGTCGCTCGGTCCGGAGCGCGGCAGCTGGCGCTTCGTCGTCAGGCCGACCACGCCGGCGGAGAAGAACTGCCGTTTCATGTCTTTCATGTACGCGAGGCGGACGTAACCCGTATCGCTGAGCCGCCCGGGATCGCCGGCCACGTTGTAGCCGAGATGGTCCTGCTGCGAAGTGGGCAACGAGCGGTAGGTGCCGACTTCACCGTACCAGTTCGAATCGTAGAGGCCGTACACGCTGGCGCCGATCACGCGGTTGGCCAGCGAGTTGGGGCTGGATGGATTGAGCAGGGTACCGGTGACGCCGGCGGGACCCAGGGTCGAGAACGCCGGCAGCGTGCCGACGGGATCGGTGAAGCCCGGGCTGTTGTTCACGCTCACGCCGAACAACGCTTCCTTGCCATGGACTTTGAGTTCCTTGGCGACGAAGCGAAGGTCGATGTTGCTCAGCCGGGTGTTGTAGGTGTTGTGGCCGGTGTGATCGGCTTCGATCTTCACGTAACCGCCGACCTGGTCGGTAAGCCTTCCCGCCAGGTACAGGTCGCCTTCGCTGAGCTGGGTACTGCTATCGCCGCGGGCCGGTGCGGAATGCGATTCGATCAATTGCATGGATAGCGGAATCTTGTGGCCCTTGCCATCGGTGTCGGTATAACCGTTGAGCTTGAAGCGCATGCCATACGGCGTGAGCGCGGGCCCGTAGGACCCCGCGTGGCAGTCCGCGCAGGCAGCGCCCGTCTGCCGCGCATAGGCGGGGATCGCGTGGGCCGCCGTGCTGGCCAGGAACAGCAGCAGCGAGGCGAGCATGGCCCGGATGGCGTGTCGTCGGTTCGATATCGGCAACATGGCGGGTTCCTTCTTCCTTTGTCGATCAGGGGCGGCGACGCCGGAGCATCATTCGGAGGGTGTGGTCGCGCAGCACGAAGTGGTGCCACAGCGCCGCGGCGAGGTGCAGGGTGACCAGGGCGAGCAACGCCCATGCGGCATCCACGTGCAAGGACTGCAGCGTGTCCGCCAGGTCCTCGTCCTCGCCGACGAGCGCGGGCAGGGTGAGGCCGAAGAAATGCACGGGCGTGCCGGCGGCGCTCGACATGGCCCAGCCGAGCAGGGGCAGGGCGAGCAACAAGGCGTAGAGCGCGATGTGGGTGAGCCCGGCGAGCACGCGGACGAGCCTCGAATGCTCGCCGCCGGGTGACAGCTTGCCGTAGCGGATACGCAAGGCCACCCGGACGGCGAAAAGCAGCAGCACCAGCAGGCCGGCGTGGCGGTGCCCTTCCAGCAGCCATTGGCGCAGGGCCCGTCCGTCGAGTTCGTCGCGGGCCAGGATGAAGGTGGCGGCCAGCGACACGCACAGCACCGTCAACCAGTGCAGTGCCACCAGTTTTCGTGGCCGCGTCGGTGCCGCGTCGTCGTTGTCCACTGTCGTGCCCCATCCATCCTCGTGTTCCGCTTGAGTGCCGGGACGCGGGCGGAAGGTTGTGCCGGCGGCGGACGCAACCTTCGACGAAGGCGGCGGCACTCAATCCCGACTCTCGCAGCCACTGTCACAGCCGGGCCATCGCATGGACATCCAACCGATTTCCCTGACTTCGCACGGCGACAGCCGGGGTATGCTCGTCGCGCTGGAGCAGGAGCGGAACGTGCCCTTTCCGATCCGCCGCGTGTATTACCTGTTCGCCACCACGCCCGACGTGCATCGCGGGCGTCATGCGCACCGGCGGTTGAACCAGCTGGCGGTGGCCGTGCGCGGCCGGGTCACCTTCCTTCTCGACGACGGCGACGGCCCGGTGGAAGTCGTGCTCGACGATCCCACCAAGGGGCTGCTGCTGGGCGCCATGGTCTGGCGTGACCTCTACGATTTCAGCGACGACTGCGTGCTGATGGTCCTGGCCGACCAGCACTACGACCCGGACGACTACATCACCGACTACGACGATTTCCTGCGCGAGGTGCGTGGCGGGACACGGTTGGAAGGGGTGGCGGCATGGTGAGCGTCGTTTCGCCAGCCGTGCCCTTCCTCGATATCGGCGCGGTCAATGCGCCCTATGCCGATGAACTGAAGGCGGCGGCCGCCAAGGTCATCGATTCCGGATGGTACGTGCTGGGCGAGGAACTGCGGGCCTTCGAGCGCGAGTTCGCCCACTACTGCGGCGTGGCGCACATGGTCGGTGTCGGCAATGGCCTCGATGCGTTGTCGTTGATCCTGCGCGCGTATATGGAACGCGGCGCGCTCGCCGAAGGCGACGAAGTCATCGTACCCGCCAACACCTTCATCGCCAGTTTCCTCGCCGTCACGACCAACCGGCTGGTTCCCGTGCCCGTCGAGCCGGACGATACCTCGTTCAACCTCGATCCCTCGCGCGTCGAGGCGGCGATCGGCCCGCGCACGCGGGCCATCATGGCGGTGCATCTGTACGGGCGCCTTGCCGACATGCCCGCCCTTGCGGAGATCGCCCGGCGCCACGGCCTGCTGCTGATCGAGGACGCCGCGCAGGCCCACGGCGCCTCCTTCCATGGCCGCAGGGCGGGTTCGCTGGGCGACGCGGCCGCTTTCAGCTTCTATCCCGGAAAGAACCTGGGCGCGCTCGGCGACGGCGGAGCCGTGGTCACCGACGACGAGGACCTGGCGATCCGTGTCCGCGCCTTGCGCAATTACGGTTCGCCGGAGAAATACCGGCACGACAGCCAAGGCGCCAACTCGCGGCTGGACGACATGCAGGCGGCGATGCTGCGCGTGAAGCTGCGCCACCTCGACGCGGACAACGCGCGCCGTCGCGCGGTGGCCGAGGCCTATCTCGCGGGGATACGTCATCCGGCGATCCGCCTGCCCGCCGCCGGCGCGCACGGCATGCACGCATGGCACCTGTTCGTGGTCCGTAGCGCACGCCGCGAGGCCTTGCGCGAACACCTCGCCCGCCATGGTGTCCAGGCGCAGGTGCATTATCCGGTTCCACCGCACCGGCAACCCGCCTACGCCTCGCTGCGGGGCCTTCGATTACCGCTCACCGAGCGTATCCACGCCGAAGTATTGAGCCTGCCGGTCGCCGCCGTCCTGCGCGACGAGCAGGTCGAGCAGGTGGTCGAGGCCTGCATGTCCTACGCGGACGATCCATGAGTTTCTTCCGCTCGGGTTTCTACGCGGCCCTGGGCACCGGCGCACGCTTGCTCGCCGCGCTGGTGGTGGTCAAGCTCGTCGCCTCGTCGGCCGGTCCGGAAGGTATTGGCAGGCTGGGCCAGTTCATGAGCCTCATGTCCGTCCTGGCCGTGTTCGCGGGCGGGGGCATCAGCTCCGGGGTGGTGAAATACGTGGCCGAGTATCGCGAGGATGCGGCCCGGTTGTCCCGGCTTCTCGCCGCGGCGCTCTGGTATGCCTTGCTCGCGTCCTGCGTCATGGGTGCCGCCACCTTGCTGTTCAGTCGGCAGATCGCCGCGTGGCTCATGGGCGATGCCGGCTACGCGAGCCTCGTTCGCGTGCTCGCCGTGGCGCAGCTGGGCATCGCCGTCGTCAATTACATGCTCGCCGTGGTCAACGGCTTCATGGACGTGCGCCGGCTCGCCGTCATCCAGGTGGCAGGCTCGATCCTGGCGATGCTCGCCGCGCTGTGGCTGTCTCGCTGGCTGCATCTCTACGGTGCCTTGCTCGCCCTCGTGCTGGGGCAGTCCCTGTGGTTGCTCGTGGCGTTCCCCGCGTGCTGGAAGAGTCCCTACTTCCGTCGCGGCATGCTGCGCATGCGCTTCGACCGGGAGATGGCCGGACGCCTCGCCGCCTTCTCCACGATAACCCTCACCTCGGCACTGGTACCGCCCCTGGCCAACATCGCGGTCCGCGATCATCTCGCCGCGCGCTTCGGCTGGGAGCAGGTCGGCTACTGGCAGGCGGTGAGTCGCGTTTCGGATGCGTACCTGCTGTTCCTGGTCACCGCGATCACGGTCCACTACTTGCCGAGGCTGGCCTCCACGACGGAGAAGTCCGCGCTCGTCGCGGAATTCCGCCAGGCCTACCGTTTCCTCCTGCCCGTGGTGGTGGCGATCGCGGCCGTGGTGTACCTGATGCGCGAGCCCGTCACGCGCGTCCTTTTCAGCGCCGACTTCACGGCCGGGGCGAACGACCTCTACGGCCCGCAGCTGGTGGGCGATGTGTTCAAGATCGCGTCTTTCGTCCTGGCCTACCTGATGCTGGCGAAGTCGATGACCCGCCTCTTCATCGTTTCCGAGATCGTCTTCGGCGTGACTTACTTCCTGCTGGTCTGCGCCTTCACCACGACCTTCGGCGTGATCGGCGCGATGTACGCCTTCGCGGCCAACTACGCCCTCTACCTCGTCTTCAACGTCGTGGTGGTGCGGCGCTACCTGGGAGGGCTCTGACCATGCCGGTGAGCAAACCGGAACTCGTGCCGGCGCTGCCGCTGGTGTCGGTACTGATACCCGCGTTCAACCACGAGGACTTCGTGCAGCGTTGCCTGGACAGCGTGCTCGACGATCCGTATCCGGCCAAGGAGATCGTCATCATCGACGATGGATCGACGGACGGGACGGCGGAGCGGATCGAGGCATGGATCGCGACCCACGGCGAGGCCATCGCGATCGAATACGTGAGTCGCGAGAACAAGGGCATCGCGGCGACGCTGAACGAGTTGGCGGCACGCGCGCGGGGCGAATTCCTTCGCATCGGCGCCAGCGACGACTACCTGCTTCCCGGTGGTTCCGATGTCCTCGTCCGTTATCTCGTCGAACACCCTCACAAGGGTGCCGCGATAGGGGACTGCATCGTCGTCGATCGTCATGGCGCGAAGATCCTCGACAGCGGCATGTCCGATCTCCATCACGCGAACAAGCGGCTGTATGGCTCCGACGACGGCATCCGGCGAGCGGTGATCAGCCACTGGGCGATCGGTGGACCGGTCACGATGCTGCGAAAGAGCGCGCTGGAGACCGTGGCCCGCTGGACGGAAGGCCTGCGCATCGACGACTGGGACCTGTTCCTTCGCCTCGCGGCGAGGGATGCCATCGGCTTCGTCGATGTAAAGGTCTGCGCTTACCGGCTGCATGGCGCGAACTTCAGCAAGACGCGCCATACCGCCACGCGCATCGTCAATCTCACCGAGGCGCGCCAGGTGGCCTTGCGCCGGCTGTGCATGTTCGACGAGCCGGACCGCACCCTGCTGCGTGCCGAGGCGTTCCGGATCGGCGCGAAGATCGCCTTCCTGCAGGGACGATCCTGGCTCGTGGCGATGCAGATGACGGCGTATCTGTCGCTGCTGGTGCTGTCGCGGATCCGGCCCGTACCGCATCGCCAGCGGGTGGGCGAGACATGAAAGGCCTGCTGCGCCTGCCGTCGGCGTATCTGTGCCTGCCGCTCCTGCTTGCCTGCGGCATCACGCCGTTGACCTACGACCTGCCCGCCGGATACGGCCCTGGCATTCTGTTGCTCGTGCTCGCGGCGGCAGCCATCCTCCTGCTCGACGCCGCCACGGGCATCCGGCTGCCGGCACCCGAACGTTTCCGCGCACGGCGATATGCCGGTACCCGCGAGGCCTTCGCGGCGCTGGCGTTCGCGGCGGTGGTGGTGCTGTTCTGTGGCCTCGACCTCGCGCTCTTCCCCATCCCGCTGATCGACGATCCCTCGTCGTACGCGACGATGGAACCCGGGCGCGAGCACCTGCGCCATATCTCGGACATGTGCTGGACCTTGCCCGTCATCGGCTTGTTGTGCACGCGGCATGCCGGGTTGCGCTACGCGCTCGTGACGGTGGGCCTGGTGTTCCCGGTGCTCGTGATCGACCGGAACCGCATCTTCGCGGGCCTGTTCTCGATCGCCTTCATCGCGGTCTTCCGCCGTGATGCGGCCCGGCCCTTGCCCTGGAAGGCGATCGCCATGCTGGGCCTGCTGGGATGCATCGTCTTTTCGGTGCTGGGCGCCTTGCGCTCGGGCTCGCTGGACAACGTGACGCTGCCTTTCAGCAGCCTCTACCGCATGGCTCCGCAGGGCGTGAAGTGGCTGCTTCTCTATATCAGCGCCGGCCCCTACAACTTCGGCGCGATGCTGGCCAAGCACTATGTCAACCCGGACTTCCTCGTGCACCAGCTGGTACCGGGCAGCGGTCCCTTGTCGAGCATGGACACCGACATCCCGTTCGACGCGATGAACATCAACGTGGGCACCGAGTACCTTCCTTTCCTGCTTGCCTGGGGCGCGCCGGGCGCGCTGCTCTCGATCGCGGCGGCCTACGGCCTGTTGATCTGGTGCGTGCGCCGGTTGCGCCCGAACGTGCCGCTCTTCGGACTCCTGATGTTCCTGCGCATCGCCTACGTCTCGGTGATGTCGCCCTTCGCACCCCAGATATTCATCTGGATGAATGCCGCCTTCCTTGGCATCTGCCTGCTGTTGCAGTTGCTGGCCGCGCTGCTGCCCAGCCGGACGCCATCCACCCTCCACTTCTCCGAGTCCCCCGCATGGAACGAGCCGACGAAATCTACCTGATCGACATGTGGCGCCTCGTCGTCCGCGAATGGCGCTGGTTCGCCGGCACGGCCGCCTTCGTCCTCATGGTCACGTTCGCCTACCTGCATGCATCGCGCAGCCAATGGGAAGCGACGGCATGGATACAACTGGGCCAGCTGGGTGTCGCGCCCACCGGCCAGGACCCGAAGGTCGAACCGTTCCAGCGCGTGCTCGAACGGCTCGACACGCTCGGCTTCCAGAACGACGTGCTGAAGAGCGTCGGCGTTCCCGTCGAAGCACCCGAGGCGAAGCTCTACCGGCGCAGCCTGAAACTGGAGCCGTTGCCGTACGCGAGCCTGATCAAGTTCCGTCTGCGCGCCTATTCGGAACAGGATGCCGCCGCACTGGCGTCGGCGACGGTGACGGTGCTGCAGGCGATCCACCAGCGCATCGAGGCGCGACCGCTGGAGCTGGCGCGCAAACGCCTGGGCGAGGTCGAAGCCAGCCTGAAGGACGCCCGCGCCGAACAGCAAAGGCTGTCCCGCGCGGCCGCCGCCGGCAAGGGCGACGACGCACGAATGGCGGGCGTGCTGCTCGCCGGCGCGAACGGCGAAGTCCGCACGCTCGAACAGGTTCGCAACGACCTGGTGACGCGGCTGGCGGACAACTACACCTCGGGCACGTCGATGGCCTGGCCGATCGACGTGCCCGAGGACCGGGTCTTCCCCAACGCCCCGTTGACCTTGGGCATGGGCCTGCTGGCGGCGGCCTTCCTCGCCTCGCTGGCGGCCGTCGCGCGGCATGCGTTGCGCCGTCGCGGCGCGGCGACGGCGCACCTCGCCTGAGTCAACCAAAGCACGTCCGGGCGGCACACACAGGGCATACACCACGGGTTCGGAGATCGACATGACTGGCCAGGCACGGATGGAGCGAATGCCGCCCCCGCGAGGGCTCGACGAGGCGCAACTGCTCGACACGCAGAAGGCGTTCGACAGCGTGGCGGCGGATTACGACGGACCGCGCGGCAACAACGAACTGATCCAGCGCATGCGCGGCACGATGTGGGCGACGATCGCCCGCACGATGCCGGAGGGTTCGCGACTGCTCGACCTCGGTTGCGGGACCGGACTGGATGCCATCGAGTTCGCCCGGCATGGTTACGAGGTGGTGGCCAGCGACTGGTCTCCCGAGATGGTGGAGCGCACGCGTGCCCGGGCCAAGGCGGCGGCGCTGGAATCTAAGGTGAGCGCCGTGCATCTCGGCGTGCAGCAATTGCACCTGCTGGGCGGCCGCTTCGATGGCGTCTACTCGAACTTCGGCCCGCTGAACTGCGCGCCCGACCTGCGCGTGGTGGCGGATGAGTGCGCTCGGCTGGTGCGCCCCGGCGGCTCCCTGGTCTTCTCCGTGATGGGCCGTATCTGCCCGTGGGAAGCGGGCCACTATGCCGTGCGCCGCCGCTTCGGCCGGGCGGGTGTACGTCTTGCTCGCGGCGCGCAATCGGTGGGCATGAACGGCCACACGATCTGGACGTACTACTACATGCCGCGTGAGTTCTACGCAGCGTTCCAGGAGCATTTCGTGCTGGGCGGCTATCGCGCCCTGAGCCTGTTCCTGCCGCCGCCCTACATGGTCGAGCGCTATCGCCGCCGCCCGGCCTGGTACGAGCGGCTCGGGCGCATCGACGACCGTTTCGGCGGGCTGCCGTTGCTGCGCGACATGGGCGATCACTTCCTGATCGTGATGCACCGGCGCTGAGGATGGACGCCACGCTTTCCGGGGCCGCCCTGGTGACCGCCGCCGGTGCCGTGCGTTCGCCGTTGCACCTCGTCGGCGGCCGCATCGGCGCACGCGCCGGCAAGGATGCCTTCCCCGTGGACCTGCGCGATCACCTGGTCTTTCCGGGACTGATCAACGCCCACGACCACTTGCAGGTGAACAGCGTGCCGCCCCTGCGCACGGGCGCGCCGTTTCCGAACAGCTACGCGTGGATCGCGGCATTCCAGGAGCACTTCGCGGAGCCGTCCGTGGTTGCCGCCCTCGCGATTCCCAAGGAACGGCGGATGCGCCACGGTGCGCTCAAGAACCTGCTCGCGGGCGTCACCTGCGTCGCACACCACGATCCGTGGCATCCCGCGCTGGATGCCGTGGATTTTCCGGTGGCGCTGCTGCGCGACCATGGTTGGAGCTACACCCTGGACGGCCCCGCCTACGGGCCGCCCGTGCAAGCCAGCTTCGCCGCGACGCCGTTTGCGCATCCGTGGATGATCCACCTCGCCGAGGGCACGGACGCGGTGGCCGCCGCCGAGCTTGCGCGGCTCGACCAGCTAGGATGCCTGGCCGCGAACAGCGTGCTCGTGCATGGCGTGGGCATGGGGGAACAGGACATCGACCGGGTGATCGCCGTGGGCGCTTCCGTGGTCTGGTGCCCGGGCAGCAACCGCCGCCTGCTCGGCCGCACGCTCGATCCACGGCGGCTGCACGCGGCGGGACGGCTCGCCCTGGGCAGCGATTCCCGCCTCAGCGGCGCACGCGACCTGCTCGAGGAACTGCACACGGAGGACCTGCTCGCCACGCTGGATCGGCGCGCCTTGCTTGAGCTGGTGACCGAAGCCGCCGCCCGCGTGCTTCGCCTCTCCCGGCGCGGCCGGTTCGAACACGGTTTCGTGGGCGACATGGTGATCGTGGAGGATCGCGGTGGGGACGAGGTGGGCGGCCTGGTTGGCCGGCGACGCGCCGATCTTCGCGCCGTGGTACGCGACGGCGTGCCCCGCCTTGCCGATCCCGACTTCGCCGGCTGGTTCGCCGCCGCCGGCGTGCAGACGGTACCGGTGATGCTGGACGGGAAGGCGAAGTTGCTTGCCCGTGAACTCGCCGATCCGGAGCTGCTCGCGCTTGAGCCGGGCCTGGAACACGCGCCACCGGCGATGCACGAGAGACATCCCGCGGAGATTCCCGCATGAGCGCCACGCCCATCCTCGAACCGTCGGCCGCGTACGCGCTATGGGCCGGCAGCTATCCCGCTCATGCGCACAACCCCGTGATGCGGGCCGAGGAGCGCGCGATGCTCGGCCTGTTGCCGGAAGACTTGCGCGGACGATCGGTGGTCGATGCCGGTTGCGGTAGTGGCCGCTACGTGCGGCACGCGGTGGAGCGTGGTGCGGCCCGCGTGCGCGGCGTCGATCTGTCGCCGGAGATGCTGGAGCGTGCCTCCGCCGCGCTCGCCGGAACCGCCGCACGCACCCGTGTCGAGTTGGGGCAGGGCGACCTGGAGTCCTTGCCGTTGCCTTCGGAGGAGGCCGACATCACGCTTTGCGGCCTGGTGATCGGACACCTCCGGCGACTCGAGCCGTCGCTTGCGGAACTGCGCCGCGTGACCCGTCCCGGCGGCCTGATCCTCTGCAGCGACGTGCATCCCACCGGCCATGCGCTGGGTTGGCTGCGCGATTTCAAGCACGACGGGCAGCGCTACGCGGCGCGTCATACCCCGCACCTCTACAGCCACTGGCACGCGACCTGCGCGCGTCTAGGCCTGCTCATCGAGCACGTGCTCGAACCGATGCTCGATGCCGCGGACATTCCCGAGGGCGCGCACTTCGACCGCGTGGCCCTCGACGTGCCCGTCGCACTGGTGTTCCAGCTGCGCCGGCCTTCCTGAATCCATGCGACCGCCTCCATGACTCACGCCCCGAACACCTTGCTGGTCAACCCGACGATCACCTCACGCGGCAGCGCGCGTTTTCCGCTGTCGCTGCTTCATCTGGCCGCGGCGCTGGACCGCGGCGGCACGAGCCGCGTGGTGGATGGGAACATCGATCGCGACGTCGTCGCCGCGACCTTGCAAGCGATCGAAGCGGAACGCTTCGATGCCGTGGGCATCAGCGTCATGGGCGGCCCGCAGATGGAACCGTCGATCGCCGTGTCGAAGGCGATCCGCGAACGCTTTCCGCACATGCCCATCGTATGGGGCGGTTATTTTCCGACCCTGTACACGGATACCGCGCTTTCCGCGCCGTACGTGGATTACGCCATCCGCGGGCAAGGCGAGGAAAGCCTGCCCGAACTGATGGCCGCGCTCGGCCGGCCCGACCGCGATGTTTCGCGTATCGGCGGACTGTCCTGGAAGCGTGACGGCGATATCGTGCACAACCCCGGTCGCCGCTTCTCCCTCGGCGACAGCGGCATCGTCTTGCCGTACGACAAGCTGGGCGATCCCCGCCGTTACCTGGCGCCGACCTTCCTCGGCCGGCGCACCGCCGCGCACCAGGCCGCCATCGGTTGCCGCTTCCGTTGCACGTTCTGCGGCGTGGCGGCGATGTTCGGCGGCACGACGGCCTTGCCGGCCGTGGCCCGCCTGGAGCGCGACCTGAGTTATCTCAAGCATGAACTGGGGGCCGATTCGATCCAGTTCTTCGACCACAACTTCTTCGACCGCGAAGAGGACATGGTCCCCTTGCTGGAAGTGATGGCGAAGCTGGAGCTGCCATGGTGGTGTTACGCGCGCTCGGACGCCTTGCTCAATCTCTCGGAAAGCTCGTGGAAGCTGGTGCGCAAGAGTCGCCTGCGCATGGCCTACATCGGCGCGGAGTCTCCCAGCGGCGCGATGCTGAAGGAAATCCGCAAGGGCACGCGGCCCGACCAGACCCTCGAAGTGGCGGAACTGTGCCGCCGCCACGGCGTGATTCCCGAACTGTCGTTCATGGTCGCGCCGCCGCAGAACACCGAGGAAGAGACCTTGCACACGTTCGAGTTCATCCGTGAACTGAAGAAGATCAACCCGCAATCGGAAATCATCGTCTACATCTACACGCCGCTGCCGGAGAGCAGCAAGCACGAGAAGGATCGCGGCAAGCGCGCTTCCACGCCCTTGCTCGACCTCGATGGCGAGCCGGTGATCTTTCCGTCGACACCGGAGGAATGGACGGAGAAGCGTTGGGTCGATTACGCGTGCCACGCGGATGCCCCCTGGCTGACGGACGACCTGCGCCGGCACATCCAGGATTTCGTCACCGTGCTGCGCTGCCGCTTCCCCACCGTGCAGGACCTGCGCTCGCCACCCTGGGCCAAGCGCGGTCTCAGCGCCATGGCGTCCTGGCGCTATCGCCGGCGCAAGTACGACAAGCCGTGGGAGCTGAATCTCGCCAATCGCCTGGTGCGCCTGCGCCTGCCGCAGGTGTCCGGCCTCTGAGGGAGCGCACCCGCATGCATGCCGTCCTGGTGAACTTCCTGCCCGCGCCCGCGGAACTCGACGCCGACGCGATCTTCGCGCGTTGGCCGTCACTGGCCGACATCGCCGAAGCGATCGCGAGCGGGGGCACGCAGGTGTCGGTCGTGCAGATGGCGGCGTTCGACGGACGCGTGACGCGCTCGGATATCGACTATCGCTTCGTGGACAGCCGGGGCATGCATGGCGCGGGGGGCCTTGGCCGGTCGGCGGCGCGCATGGTCGGCGAGCTCGGGGCGGACGTCGTGCACGTGCACAGCCTGGCCTTCGCACGGCATGCGGCGGTACTGGCACGATGCCTCCCCACGCTGCCGGTGGTCCTGCAGGATCACGCGGACGGCGTGCCTTCGCGATGGCGCCACATGCCGTGGCGGCGATGGTACGGAGCGGCGGCGGGCATCGCCTTCACCTCGCTCGAGCAGGCGACGCCGTTCACGCGGCGGCGCCTGTTCGGCAGGCATACGCGCCTGCTGGCGATCCCCGAAAGCAGCAGTCGCTTCACGCCGGGCGACCGTCGCGAAGCGCGCGCGGTCACGGGTCTCCATGGCGATCCCTGCGTGCTTTCCGTCGGCCACCTGGCCGCGGGGAAGGACCCGCTGACGATGCTCGACGGTATCGCCAAGGCAAGCGAGCGATTGCCCGGCCTGCAACTGTGGTGCGCGTACGGCACGGCTCCCCTGTTGCCCGTCGTGCGCCGGCGGATCGATGGCGATGCACGCCTTGCCGGCCGGGTCCACCTTCTGGGGGCCGTGCCGCATGCGGATATCGAGTGGCTGATGCGTTCGGCGGATATCTTCGTTTCGGCGAGCCTCGCCGAAGGGTCGGGTTACGCGTTGCTGGAGGCGATGGCCTGCGGGCTTCGTCCTGTTGTGACGGACATCCCTTCGTTCCGCGCCATCACCGGCGATGGGCGCATCGGCAGGTTGTGGCCTCGCGGCGACGCCACCGCACTGGCCGACGCGCTCGTGGCGGCGTCCTCGGACACAGCGGCATCGGACACGTCGAGGGAGGCGGTGCGCGATCATTTCGAGGTGGCCCTGTCGTTCGAGGCCCTGGGCCGGCGGTGGGCCGAGGCGTACCGCCAGGTCGCCGGTGGAGAGGACGCCGCGTGAAGATCGCGATGGTGCTTCCCGGTGGCGTGGACCGGGGTGGCGAACAGCGGGTGATCCCCGTGTTCCTCGCCCTGATCGAACGCCTCGCAAGAACGCATGACGTGCATGTATTCGTGCTGCACCAGGAGCCCAGGCCGGGGACGTGGCCGCTGCGCGGCGCGACGATACACAACATCGGCGAAGGCCGCACGGTATGGCGGGCCATCGCCGCGATCCGTGCCGAACATCGATGCGCGCCCTTCGACGTGGTCCAGTCGATCTTCTCTGGGCACTGCGGCCTGATCGGCGTCGTGGCGGCGAAATCGCTCGGTCTTCCAGCCCTCGTGCACATCGCGGGTGGCGAATTGGTCGCGCTGGATGCCATCCGCTATGGCGGAAGGCGCAAGTGGCGGAGCCGGCTGCGTGAGGCGGTGGTCCTGCGCATGGCGAACGTCGTGACCGCTGCAAGTACCCCGATCGTCCATGCCCTGGACGCGTTGGGCATTCCGGCGAAACGCGTGCCGCTAGGTGTCGACACGGACGCGTGGAAGCCGTTGGAGCCACGGTCGCGTGACGACGCGCCGCCGAAACTGATCCATGTGGCCAGCCTCAACCGGGTGAAGGATCAGGCGACCTTGTTGCGCGCGCTGGCGATCCTGGCCAACGCGGGCGTGGACTTCGAGATGCGCATCGTCGGTGTGGACACACTGGACGGCGAGATGCAGGAACTCGCATGTTGCCTGGGCATCGAGCGTCGCGTCACTTTCCTCGGCTTCCGCACGCAGGCGGAACTGCGACCGCTGATGGCGGCGTCCGACCTGCTGGTGATGTCGTCGTTGCACGAGGCCGGACCCCTGGTCCTGCTGGAGGCCGCCGTGGCAGGCGTACCGACGGTGGGTACGGCCGTCGGCCATATCGCCGAATGGGCGAACATGGCGGCGTTGGCGGTCCCTCCGGGCGACGCCGATGCGCTCGCCGACGCGATGGCGCGCATGCTCGACGACGAAGCCTTGCGCATGCGCCTGGCCAGGGAAGCGCAGCGCCGCGCACTGGCGGAAGATGCCGATCACACGGCGGGAGTCTTCGAGAACATGTACCGCGTCGTCACGGCCATCAGTCCCGCCAAGGCAGGCAGCGGCCTTTAAGCGAGGCCGTGCGCAAGGCAGCGCTTTATTTAGGTTCTTCGCGTATTTCTGGGGTTCGCCTGGTGCGGGCTCGGCTTCGCCCTCGCGTTGGTCGTGTGCGGCGAGGGGAGCTGCCGGGCGCCACCCTCGGCGCGACGGTAGTCG
>NZ_JBPGXU010000022.1:0-49709 GCF_056755675.1 Luteibacter sp. KNZ12-1A
ACGGACATCGACACCGTCATCACGCGCGCCAGGTCGTATCTGTCCCGGCAATACCCGCGGGCGTACGCCGAGCCCAAACGCTTTTCGTTGGGGTCGACGGAGTCGGGCGCTGCCGTCTACCGGATCAGCGGTCCGGGCGAAGCCCAGCTTCGGGCCGTCAGTGCCAGGGTCGCCGCCGCGTTGCGAGCGCTGCCCGGCACGGTCGATGTCGTCGACAGTTGGGGCCCGCGTGTGCCGCGGTACCGTGTCGACATCGATCAACGAAAGCTTCACGCGGCGGGTTTGACCCGCGATGACGTCATGAAAGCGCTGCAAATGCGCTTCAGCGGAGCCGAGGTCACCGCGATCGACGACCATGGGACATCCGTACCGGTGATGATTCGCGACGATGTCGTCGAACGTGCGCCGGCGGCCGACCTCGGCGATACCTTGATCTATCCCGTCCAAGGCACAGCGGTGTCGCTCTCGTCCTTGGCCACGGTCACGCTGGACTCCGAGCCGGGGGTGCTGCAACGGCGAAACCTGACGAGATCCATCACCGTGACCGCGCGCAATCCCACCATGACGGCCGTGGCGCCCCTGGCCTGGCCAATGCCGGCCTTCTGGCTCTCGCCATCGCAGGTACCGGCGCCTTTATCTGGATGGAGTCCAGAGTGGCCTCTCCGCTTGTGCGTCTGACGTTGTTTCGCGACCGCGCGGTCTCGACCACGCAAGGAACACACTCATGAAAATAACGTATGAACCCGGCGATGTAACGATTCGCGAGGTCCCTCCGACGCCGGTTGCGATCTTCGAGCATCGCGGCGACCGGGAGCGACTACCGGAGACCATCGAGCGGTTCATCGCCTGGCGCAAAGCGGCTGGTTTATCGCCCTCGACGAGCCCGACCTTCAACATCTTCCGTTCCGAGCGCATACCCCCGAACCCAGCCGACTACAGCATGGACCTGTGCGTGGGGACCGATCGACTCATCGATGTGGACGACACGGACGTGAAGCCGGGTGTCATTCCCGGCGGACGTTGCGCAGTGCTGCGCGTCGTCCAGAATACGAACAACCTCGAACCCGCGGCGCTCTACCTTTATCGCGACTGGCTGCCGAACAGTGGCGAGGAAGCACGGGATTTTCCGATCTACTGCCAGCGTCATTTCTCGCTGCCTCCGCATGCGCCGGTACCCGAGATGGTCTGTGATCTCTACCTTCCGCTGAAATAGGTCGTCAATGCTTTCCAGGCACACGGGTTGCTGCGCCACATTGCGCGCCGTATCGAACGCATCCGGCGCTTCTACCGCTGGATAGGACACACATCGCAGGGGGATTCGAGCAGCAGGTAATCTTGAGCGCCATCGTTGCCTTCGCCTACCCGTGCGAACTGGTTCGCGTGGTAAAACGCGAGAGCCGTCGTATTGAGTCGCACACATTTGAGCTGATAGCGCGTGGTTGACCAGCCCGGCAAGGCCCGCAGGAGCGCCTGACCGATGCCGCGGCGGGCAAACTGCGGGTGGACGTGCAGGTGGTGGATGAAGTGGGTAGGCTCCCAAACGGAAATGAAACCCACGGGCCGGCCGCCGTCGAGCGCGACCAGCTGCCATTCACCAACGGTCTGGTTGTCGAAGTCGCTTAGTGCCAACGACGAGGACAGTTCCCAGCTGAATGTCGCCGCCCGAGACCGCAGAAAGAGCTCACGGAGGGCTGGCAAGTCTCCGGGGACAGCGGGGCGAATAATCATGACTTGGTCTGCTCTGTGTTTCGAATTGACGGCGTCACCCATCCGCTCGATGGGGGCGATGACAGATATGACCAAGCGTACGCGACTGAAGAAATGCTTTCATCTACGCCATGTTCTCGGCTCCCCACGTGCACAGCGGGGCGGTCCTGATACTTGGCGCCTCAAGGCTGCCGGGTTTGCTTCTACCTCGCTGCTGCAAAATCAGTATTCGCAAGGGCAATCACGTCGTCCCCGTCACGGAGGGCTGGTAGCCTTCGCAACGGGGGTCTTGTTCTTCTCAAAGCTTGTTGACGTCCGGATCTGCCCACGAACCCCATGACGCCATCCGGCCCGTCGACGCCTTCCGCATACGTGGAGCGGTGGGTGATGGTAAACGGGCAATACTTACCCTCGTGCATGTAGATCTGCGGACGTACCGTCTGGTCGGTGACGCAGTTCGCCGAGAGGATGGGTGGCAGGAACTTCCATTTGGTCAGCGGGCGGTTGGTGGCCACCGCCAGGCCGATGTTGGCCTTTTGGAACACTGCACCCGATGCATTGACAGTACCCGGGTCTTCCGCGGCCGGGTCACCGCCAACGTAGCCGAGGTCTTCTGCCGTGATCTTTACCTTCCGCTGAAATAGATCGTCAATGCCTTCCAGGCGGCGCTTCGCCGGCGCGCAAGGTCACGACACGCACTCCGTTGGTGGTGAGTCCGCAACGAGCGCGGCCGCATTCATCACTGCCGAACGCACGCGATCTCGGTCACCGGCTGGCTACACAATCACGCGGGTTGCTGCGCCACATTGCGCGCCGTATCGGACACATTCCGCTCGTTTACCGCTGGATAATCCAAGAGGATCACACGGTCTGCTGATGCTATCGTTTCCGGGCGGTGCGCCACCATCACCCGCGTCATGTTCAAGGCTGCGACATTACGACTGATCACGCGCTCGTTTACCACATCAAGATGGCTGGTGGCCTCGTCGAGCAGGAGAACTTGTGGGCTTCGATAGATGGCTCTTGCCAGGAGGATCCTCTGTTCTTGTCCCGCCGAAAGTGCGGATCCCATATCGCCGACCAATGTTTTATAGCCCATCGGGAAAGCCTGAACCTCCTCATCGATGGCTGCCAAGCGCGCGGCATGAACCATTCTCTCTTGATCGTGGTCCGCCTCGAAAAAGCAGATGTTGTCTTCAATTGAGCCGGAAAAGAGTCTATCGCTTTGGAGTACGGTGCCACAGACGGAACGAAATCCGCCGCGCCCAATGTCAGCGATATCGACGCCATCGTAAAGAATCCGTCCCTCTGTCGGCTCCAGAAACCCAAGGATAAGCTTAACGAGTGTCGTCTTTCCGACCCCTGATGGACCCGCCAAGGCCACGGATTCACCTGGCTCGATGGTTTCGTTGAAGTGGCGAAGGATCCATGATTCGTCGTCTGCGTATCTGAATCCGACATTCTCGAAACGAAGCGCGCCAATACATGTCGGAGAGAATCCCTTTCCAAGATCCTCCTTGGTCTGCTCTGTAATGTCACGCAGGCGATCCACATGGAGGTCGAGTAGCCGGAGCTCGATCAAATTGTCGACAAGCGCCGCCGCCTTGAGCAAGAACATCTCGACATAGGCCACGGCCGCCACGAATGCGCCAATGGTAAAGCTGCCGTCGAGCACTTCCCGCGCACCCAGAGCGATGATTCCGAGGCGACATAGCCCCATGATCGCTTCGTTCCCCGATCGCGCCATGGAACTGAGAAACTTGACGCGGATCATCTTGTTGAGCGTGAGCGTGAACAACGCCGTGAACCGGCTCGTTCGTCCGTCATGATCATTGAACAGCTTGACAGTGGCTATCCCTCTGACGGATTCGATCATAAGACTTTCTTGCCGTGCGCTGGCATTGAGCTGCTCCTGATTCGCCAGCATCAGCGGAGTATAGATGAACAATCGTATCGCCCCGTATACCAAGAGGGTGGATGATGCTAATAGCGTGAACCACCATGAATAAGCCGAGATAAGCGCCAGCGCGATTACTGAAGTTCCTCCATCGATGATCGAGGATATGATGTTCGTGGATAGTATCGACTGGATCGACTGGATCGACAGGTAACGAGACAGGACGTCACCTATGTTCCGCTTCTCGAAGTACGGCAGCGGTAACCTGAGCAGGTGGTGGAAGACATCGCTGCCCCAACGTCTGACAAAAGACGCGCTGACCGAGGCGATAGACCAGTCACGGGCTACGCTCAGGGCGGCTTTGAGCAGGATAGTGAAAGCAAAAAGTCCGCTCAGAAGATAAAGCAGGTTTACATCGCGTGTGCCAATTACCCGCTCAATTACCCACTGCAGCAGTAGTGGCCCGACAAGACCGGTAAGCTCCAGGCATACCGCTACCAGAAGGAGTAGCGCGCCGGCACCCACCAGAGAGCGCATGATATTTCGAACATCATTACCGAAACGCGGGGTCTTTTTGTGCGCAATAGCCTGGAAGTCCTCGCCCGGTTCGGCATCAATGGCGTAACCGGAGAACTGACGAGAGAATTCCACCGCGTCGATCTCGCATCGACCTTTTGCTGGGTCATGCACGATATAGCGACCGCGCTTGACGCTCTCGAATACGACAAAATGATCATGGCTCCAGTAAAGGATTAACGGCCGCCCGAATCGCTGCAGAACATTCGGTGGGCAGCGTATGACCCGTGCTTGCAGGCCGAGATCGTCTACGATAGCCGCCGTGCGACGAAGCGACATGCCCGATAACGAGGATGAATAGCGCGTGCGCATCCAGCTGAGATCGATACGGTGTCCGTAATACTGGCAAATCATCGTCGCGCACGCTAAGCCACATTCCGTGATCTCGGCTTGGAGGACGACCGGCAGTCGCTTCCTCATGCGTAAGATATCCCATTGATAGAACATGGAGAGCGGCGGCGAAGCTCGTGAACTCGATCGCGCAGATGTTCCAAGCGCCGTGCGATTTCGCTGTCCCACCGACCATCGAAGAATGGCGGAACGTCACGGAAGAGCCGATAGCCACTGGTCGCCGCAGCCTCGCGCCATGTCGTCCGTCCACGAAGGCGTTCGAGTTCTGCTCCCGCCCTGGCCGCATACTCGGCGTCCGAGAGGTACCCCGCGTACTCTTCTGTGCGTTGAAACAGCTCTGTGGCGCATGCCGCGTCTCCGCAGGTGAGTCTCAGAAGGGCGGCACGGAACAGAATCCTCACCATCACATGGTCCGGCATCACGTTAGCGGTGGGCGCCGGCAGACGCAGTAACTCAACGGCCAATTTCTCCGAAGGTTGGAAAGCGCCTTGCTGCATCGACCATACGGCCCTGTAGTACATGCCGGCAAGGCGCGTCCTGGCGTCAGTGAACCAGGCGCGGTTCGACAATCCGGCGTTGACCATGACCATATCGCCGTGTTGGGTGCCAGCGATGATCTGTTGCTCGGCATACAACGGATGTTCCTTTCGGCCAAAAAGTCGTTCAATGCGCCGGAAGTGGCGAGTCAACTCGTCTGTGCTGGAGATGGCTAGGTAAAAATGTTCGCCGGCGAAGACGCTGGCGGCGAAACGCCGGTCGCTTTCGCTGCCTATGTTGACGCCATCGAGAGTCACCCTGCCGTGGATTGCCAGGCGTCGCAAGACAGCGAGCTTCTTCGCTGAACCTTCGACATCGCCGTCGATGCGATCAAGCCGCGCCAGGTTCACCCAGGGTTGCACGACCTCGTCCATGGCACGCTCTGCGACCGCGTGCCGGATCTGGTCGATGCACTCACGGCGCGCGGCAACGGTCCCGAGCGTCAGTAGCGTCAACAGCGAGAAATTGTTCTGTACGGATGAAAACTCACTTGAAGCGATTTGTCCGCCCCTCACAGCAATAGCAGCCGCTTTCTCGATCAGCGTATCCAGCCAAGACAGTATGGGCTTGCGGGGTGTGCGGCCGGTATCGACGAGCGAGTCGGCGGTAATGAGCCTGCGAAGATCGATAGTCGCCATGGGCGTTATCCCAGAAGCGACGCCGGATCTCGGTGGACCGTTCGTCGTAGGGTGAGGAAAACCGCTGAAAAACTTACAAGTAACATCCCTACAACTGTTGCGAGTACAAGAGAGGACGGCAACCTGGCAAGACCATATCGTTCCGCCAGCTGTACGTTCATGCCGATGGCCATGATCGTGCCAAGTACCACGCCGCTACCTGTCACAAAGAAGTTCTCGCAGGCAAAGAAAAAGACAATGTCGCGCCGCATGGCGCCAAGCGCTCGCATGATGCCGATCTGCCGGAGACGACGATGCACGAGGAAATGAGTGAGGGCGGCCAGTCCGCAGGCCAGCATCGCAAGCAATATCCCGGTGATGACGAGCAGCAGCCGCGTGACTGCCATGTCGGAGGCGAAGTACTCCCGCCGCTTCTGCGGAAGAGTGAAGACATCGGCCTGCACATGTCCCGGATTGTGCATTTCCATGGACGACGCCGCTTGGGACAAGGCGTGATCCAACCTCCCCTTGCGAGCGCGAATGGTAAAGGCACCCCCTACGTTTTCCTGCTCGATGCGTATCTCACTAACAATGCCTTCGTCGTCCGTTGGTGCCCCTGTCAACTGCGACCGGAGGTGGCGAACGACACCAATCACTCGCATTGGGTTTCCATCCGAGTACAGGACCTTACCCAGAGCGCCACTATCGGGAAACAGGTGCCGGGAGAGGCTTTCAGTCACGAGTACAGGAAGAATGCTCGAATCCGTCAGGGAATCCGCTGGAGGCGGGTCATTTTCGCTGAGGGAACGTCCCTGCGTTACGTCGACGCCGAGGGTATGCGCAAGGCCCTGACTTCCCTGGAAGAGGTAGGCGGTGGTTGACGTGGAATGACCGTCGGCACTTCGGCGAACGTCGATCGTGGACGTATTCATTAATGGAGGCGCGCCATACGCGGCTGATTCCACATCGGGAATTTCGCGCAGAAGCTCAAGGTTCTGTGCTGCAGTCGAAGGATTGGGTGCCCCGATCACACCGATGCTCCGGATGACACCGATGTCGGCTTCATCTATGCCAGTTGACGTTCTCCACCGGGTTTGGGTGGCGGCGACGACGGCCATGGCATTGATGATAACCGCAGTCAAGACAGCGACTTCTAACAACAGTAGGACGTGGATGAACTTCTGCCGCCGAAGCATGGCAAGAATGGTGGGAATGATGTCCAAGAATCGGTTCATAGCGTCTTGATCAATTGAGCCGGCGCTACCCGAGAGGACCGGAGGGCAGGGTAGAGGCCAACGGCGAACATGACGGTAATCGCCACGGCGACGGATTGTGAAAGTGCAGCGACGTCGACGTGTATTCCTTCCATCAGGGTAGGGGATTGCTGTTGGATCATCCGGAAGCCCAGCCAGGTCAACGGCATAGAAAGAATGCCGCCGGCGAGACCGGCAATGCCGGCTTCGAACAAGCACTGCAGGAAGATGTCCTTACGGGTAGCGCCGAGCGCGCGGCGAATGGCCAGTTCGGAACCGTAACGTGAGAACTTTGCCACGAGTAAACCGATTGCGCTGATCATACAGATAAGAAAAACCCCGGCACCAATCACGGCTTGCATGCGAACGGTTGGCGGTACAACGTGATTGACTTCCACCCAACGCCGCACGTTACTAAGCATCGGCTTAGCGTTGACTTGGAAACGTCCGGACGCCATCTGGCTGCTGACATAGGCCTGCAGGTTTTCCTGAAAGTGGGCGGCGGCGTTAGGTTCCGTGAGGCTTACCCAATATTGCACCCAAGTACAATTCGGAGACGTGGGGTGTTCACCGGACTGCCCGCTGGCCGGCCAGCAGTGAGTAGGGCCAAAGCCGTAGTCCTGCGGAAGATCCATCCAGGTTCTGAACGGCATGTAGAGGTCTTCCGCATTCGAGAACGGCCCGCTGCCGAGGTCGTAAAAATGCGGTTTCGGATTAAAATCGTCGACGATGCCAATGACCCTGAAGGTACGCGTCGCGATCTGCATTTCCCTTCCGACACTGTTCTTTCCGGCGAAGATTCGTTCATTGGCCACCCGCGACAGAACCACCACCGGTGCACGATCGTTATCATCGGCGGCGGTCCAGCCTCGGCCCGCAAGGAAATGGAGGCCAAAGAGGCTAAAGAAGCGCCAAGTCGTCGCCCGCGTGTGGGTCATCCGCAGTGGGGAGTCATCGCCTTCGCGTTTCGCCGGGAGACGATTGGCACTCATCATGGCGGCGGCAGGAGAGGACGGTAGTTGGTATAGCGCCTCTGCGTCCTGGAGGGTCAGATCAGCGGGCATCATGGGATCCCGTGCTATCACATCTGCTGGGCGAGGTTCTATCTGAGGGTGGAAGATGGTATCGCTGAGCCCAGGTAGCGGGTCCCCGCCAAGTCGCTCTACGAGTGCGATCGCCGAGAACGGCGCGCTGATACCCAAAGCGACGGCGATCACCATGAACGCCGACATGAACGGATGTCTGCGGGTGCCATGCCATGCGGACTCAAGGGAATAGCCAAGCATATAAAACTCTCTCACGGAACTTCAGAACGGTGCCGCCGAAGCGGCACCGGGACTTAAGGGCTAGTGGCCCTTGTCCATGTCACTGACAGGAGTCCTTGTTATGGCAGAACACTCCCGACACGGCTTCGGCGCTGGGGCCGCCGATCGACGACTGTATGCCGCCGCTCAGGCGGGAAATCTGCTCTGCGTCGACGATGTCGAACAAGCCATCTTCGTCATAAACAAAAAGCTTCGATTCGGTGCTCATCCTGGTTTTCCTTATTTGCAGTTCTTGTCATTGGAGCAGGCGAATCCTGAAACGACCAGTCCTTCCCCAGCACCCGCCATGGATGCCTGGATGCCGCCGCTCAGGTCGTACGGGGATGCATCGTCCTGGATGTCGAAGAGGCCATCTTCGTCATAAACGAACACGATGCCGTGTCCTGTCGATCCATTACTCATCTTCCATTCTCCGAGGTTGCACAATGATTGACGCGCGTTTCCTCGCGCGAGACCGATCGTCCATGAAACCGTGACGTCATCCGTACGAGTGAGCCGGGCAACCGAGCTCTTCAGGGTTGCGGCTAAGGTGACCGCGAAGCCAAAAGTTCATGCGCTCATCGTCGATCTGCACGCGACCGTCTTCGAGAAGGCGGCCTACGTCGTTACCTTTGCTATTGAGGGCGACGGTGCACTTGCCGAGCCTGCCGTCCGCTCTGATCATGAGGTGATTGGGCTTGGCCGCATAACAGATATAACCGAATTGGTGATCGTCTCCGCTCGAAGACTTGGGCTCTGCCAAAGCGGCGGACTTGAGCTTGATGTCCGTGACCTTAATCGCACTTTCGAAAATGTTGCCGACGCCGTTGGAGACGGCAAAACCAGCCTTTACGAGCCGCTCCTCAATGCGCAGGGAGATGCGGTGAGCGTCCGCCATCGAAATGGTCTGCATTTCCTTCGCATTGAGATTGGTTCCGCCGAGATCGGATATATGGCGAACGTAGACGCTATACCTTGGGTCGCCACCAAATTGGTCTACGATTTTCTCTGTCAGTTCGTACAACCCCTGCTCATTTCCCGGCATGATGTGAAGCCGAAGGATGGTCTCAAATGCCAGGTCAGAGGAATGAGCGGAAACGAGGTTCGCCCAGATTTCCCTGAATGTTCCAGATCCATTCGCGTACCGACGCGAGCGGTTATGAGCTTCCTCGTCACCATCCAGGGATATCTGGAAGTTGCGTTGCCGGCGGGAAACCAGGGTTTCCAATGTTGAAGAGTCCAGAAGGAAGGCATTGGTAGTGAGGCCGCCCTCGAACTCCTCTAAATCTCCGCGTTCATAGAAGCCATAGGCGTAGTCAGCAAGCTCGTGGACGATGTCCTTGGCGACCAAGGGTTCGCCACCAAACCACTCGAACTGCAGTGACTTCAATCCCGCGTTCTCGACGCGCCGTTTTATCAAGTTCTTGATGCCATCGACCACAGGGCGCTTCATCTTGCCTATGGCGAAATCTTCATAACAGTAAGTACAGCGGAAATTACAACGCTCCGTTGGGAGGATCGTAAGGTGAAGGTGCCTGTTTCCATCGTGCCGCATGACATCCCCTTGTCAGTTCAACCAATGAAGTACACGTACGCCACGACGACGCAGGTGGCGATAGAGACGGCACAAAGGATCGTTACCAGCACCGCCGAAGGCGGGGGCGTGACGTCATCTGCTTTATTTACCGAGCGGGCGTCAGGCCATCGCATGGCGGTGCCCTGACTGGTTTCTCGCCAGGCGGCGGGGCCTGAGGATCCAGTCCTTTCTCCTGAGCTGCATCCTTGCCTCCTTCGACGGATTTGCGAGGTGGTTGATTTATATATACCAGCCTAGTTCATAGAATCCATAGCAAGGTTTTACGATTTATCGACCCCAAGGACACATCGCATGGATACGCAGGGAGCCTCGATTCTGCTGTCGTCCCTCATCTGGACGCGCACAGACCTGGCATTTGTCCGGATGTCTCGTCGGATAGGCAGAGAAGGGGGCGCAAATTATTGCGAAATGTAGGAATTGCCCTACAACAGGAAGCGCTGTCCGCTGACATTGCCCATCCACTCGGCCGGGTGTGTCGATGCGTGTTGTCGCGGAAGCCGTCGGCCGTTAAACCTCTTCCGGTAACATCGATCGCACTCGGCTTGCGGCGGGGACGGCATAAAGAGATACCACGCGTCCATTGCAAGCGACGAACGTTACGTTGGAACTCTCCGCGGGATCAGATATCGAGGCCCAGCTTTAGCCAGCCGGTGCGGCCCGGCTCGTTGACCCGCAAGGTGTTGACGTAGCCGGGCAGGCCTGCGTTGGCGGCGTTGACGTGCTCGGCGTAGGTCTTGTCGAACAGGTTGTCGATACCCGCGCTCAGCGTGAGACCGCGACCCAGCCGATAGCCGGCATTGAGCGAGAATACGCCGAAGCCGGTGCTGGGTCCGAGGTCCTGCCCTGCGACGTTGCCTTCGCCTGGCGCCACGCGGCGCTGCGTCGAGGCGAGACGCCACAGCGCGCCCGCGGACCATTTGCCGGTGTCGTAGGTCAGGCCAAGCCGTGTTTCCAGCGGGGGCATCTGCGGCAGTGGCCGATGTTCGTTGTCGTTGACACCCCAGGCATAGGCCAATGTGGCGTCCAAAGTCCAGCGCGGCGTGAGCGTGTAGGCCAGCCCCGCCTCGCCGCCGGCGATGCGCGCGCGCACGTTCGCGGCGTGTCTACCGCCCGTTCCCGGGCCAGGACGAAACAGGATGAAATCGTTCACCACGCCCGCGTACCCGGATACCCAGGCTTCCAGGCGCGTGCTCCGGTACTGCAGGCCCACGTCCAGCTGCGTGGTCTTCTCCGGGCGCAACCCGGCGAACGACGCCACCGTCTTGTTCGCGTGCCGCCCGAACAGTTCCCAGTAATCCGGAAACCGCAGCACGTGACCGATACCGGCGTAGAAGGTGGCCGGCGTCGCGGACAGGTCGTGCTCGTAACGCAGAAACCCGGAGGGAAGCGTCGCCGTGCGGCCTGCGTTCGCCACGGCCTTGCCGCCTGTTTCGACGGAAAGCCCGTAGCCGTCAGCCGATGCGCGATCCACGCGCACGCCGGCGATGGCACGCTCGCCTTGTGCAAGGGTCCATTGGGCTTCGCCGAATCCGCCAACGCTGCGCAGCCGGGCATCTCGCTTGCTTGGCTGCATGCGGTAATCACCCGTGCCGCTGCCAGGCGGACCACCCTTGCGCGTGGTATGCGTATTCGTCGAACCGTCGAATCCCGCGACCACGCGCCAGGCATCTGACCACAGCCATGTGCCGGCCACGCGGCCGCCCACGATGCGCCGGTCCACATCGCTGACCCTCGGCGTCGTGCCGCGCGTGTCCGACCGACGCAGCGTGTAGTTGTCCATCACGTGGTCGGTGTAGTTGTAGTAGGCCTGTGCTTCGAGTTTGTCGAAGTGCTGGCCAAGATGCCGGCGTTCGAATTTCAGCTCGGCGCTTTCGCGCAGGAACTGCGCGCCATCCATGCCGCCGGAAGCGTAGGCCGCATGGCCATCGCCCCTGCCGGTGGACAGTTCCAGGCGGGTATCGTCGTCCGGCGTCCAGCCGAACGCGACATCGGCGTTCCAGCGGTCGTAGGCCGAATGCACGCGGTGGCCGTCGCCATCGCGATAATCCTGCGCATGCGTGTGGTTGGCGCGCACGTGCACGTAGCCATCCGGTGTACCGGCGCGTGCATCCATCATCCGGTCGTTGCGACCGGCCGAGCCGAAAAGCAGACCTCCCTGGACGTTTGCCGAAGGCGAGGCATAGCGAAAGAGCTCACGCTCGAACAATACCGTGCCGGCGGAATTGCCGGGGCCGTGGCGCACCGTCTGCGGCCCCTTGATCACCGTGACCTTGTCGAACAGCTCCGGCGAGATATACGCGGTGGGGGGATCCATGCGCGACCCGCAGCCGCCGCCGATCTGTCCACCGTCGATCAACACATGGAGTCGCGAGCCGGCCATGCCACGCAGCATCGGGTCGCCGTTGCTGCCGCCTTTGCGGATGCTGGCGAAGCCGGGAATGCTCTTGAGGAAATCCGCGCCGTCGCTGGCCGGCACCGGTTGGTGCGGCGCCTTGGGATCGGTCACGACCATGAGCGGGTCCGTCTGCATCGGCGCGGTGACCACGACCGGCGTCAATGTGTGCGATTCGTCGGCGGCACGCGCGACCGACGTCGCGCCGCAGGCCGCGAGCACGACGACCGCACAGGTGCCGATGGGGCGCGTCCGGACGCACCTTGGCAGGAAGGTGGAAGACATGACGGATCCTCTGGAATGCGAAGTGGCGCCGGCAGGCTGACAAAGAAGAACGGGCGCCTGAGCGCCCGTCTTCGCAAAGCCGATGAGGCGGCGGACGATCAGAAGCGGTATTCGGCGTTCACCGAGACGATGCCGGTCGAGCGCTTGAGGCCCTTGCCGGTTTCGCCGGTGACGGTGTTCTTGATCTTGCCGGCGTTGGCGTGGAAGTAGTCGTAATGCACGCCCAGGCTCACCTGCTCGCTGATATCCCAGCCGGTGCCGACACCGGCGTACCAGCTGCCGCGGCCCGAACGACCGCCGCTGCGCAGGCCCAGGTTCTGGCCCATGCTGTTGTTGTAGCTATGGTCGTTGTCGTTGGCGCGGAAGTAGCCGCCGTGGAGGCTGTAGTACCAGTTCGGCGTCAGGTTCATGCGGAAGTTCGCGCCAGCCATCCAGCCATGCAGGGCATTGGTGGTGCTGCGCTGGTTGACGCCATGCGAATTGAAGACGTTCTTCACGCGGAAATTGCCGAGGTCGGTGTAGCCGACTTCCGCGCCCACGGCATACGTCTCGCCGATGTTCCAGCGGTAACCGCCGAGCACGCCGTAACCGGTGCGACGACCCTTTTCGCCCTTCAGGAAATTGAAACCGGACTTGTTGCTGCCGAAGCCGCCGGTATCGCTACCGTTGGTGCGGCCGGCATTGGCGCTGACGAACCAGTTGCCGCTGCCGACCGCCTGGTCGTTCTTGGCGAAGGCAGGAGCGGCGGCGATGCCGGCCGTGACGAACGCGAGAGCAAGCATGGACTTCTTCATGGTGAGTACCCTTGGTTGTTTTATAGGAGTGATGAAGCTTTGTTTTGTGGCGCTCATGTCAGGCATGGCGCATCTGCGATCTGGCGAGGATGAGTATCCTCAAAGGAGGGGGCGGGTTTGACTGGAAAATTCCAGTCGTTCCCGCCGCTGGAGCGGAGGATCAATCGGCGCGCACCCACGCGCGCTGGCTTTCGTCGGCAGGTGCGGCGTTGCCGCCCGGCGCGTACGGCCAGGTAAACGGATCGCGGTTAGGCATGATGTTGCACCAGCCGGTCTGCGGCCACGGCTTGCACTTCCACAGGTTTCCGTCGAGGCCGACGACGACGTCGCCCGCCTTGTATTTGCCAAGGCCATCCGGCCACGTCAGGTGATTCGGATCCGGAATCGGATCGGGGCCCGGACCCGGATCGTCGGCAGGGATGACGCTCATCGCGCTGCTCGATCCATTGTTCTTCAGCCACACCTTGTTCGCATAGATCTGCGCGGTGTCGAACCGAACCGCGTCGTCGACACGCACGCCCACCTGCACCTGCCCGAAGTACGAGCGGTTGACCTGCTCGCCCAATTGCGCAGCCCACTGCTGCACGTTCCGGTTCTGCGCGGTGATCGGCAGCTTCACGTCGACAACCTCGCTGCCCGAGGCGTTTCCGCCCATGACACGGAAGCGCACCTGCTCGCCCGGCACCGGCTTTATCGCCTCGTCGACGAAAGGCTTTTCTTCCACCCACGGGAACGGCGGCGGCGGCGCGTCGCTCTGCTGGATGGTGACGTCGCTGCAGTTGAAGAAACCTTCATTACCCATATCGCGGCGTTGCCAGATGCTGTACACCATCGCGTCGCCCGACCGGTTGGCCGGAAACGGCACGCGGTAACGGTAGACGGCGGGATAAACGCTGCGATCCGGTTGCGGGGCTTCGCCCTGGTAGATCAGGTCCAGGTCTTCCCAATGCAGCTCGCGATCCGGCGACCAGCCCGGCTTGGTGAGAAACACGCGAAGGAACGACGGGTTATGCGGCGCGGTGGCGTCCCAGGTCAGGTCGATGAAGCCGTTGGCAGGGGTCAGCATGGTCTTGGCCCAGCCGCGCGACTGCGGTACGTCCAGGCCGCGCTTGCGCGGGTCGCCGCCCGCGCACAGCAGGCCATTGGGCACGGCGCGCTGCACCGAGGCCAGGTCTTCATAGTTCGGCGGATTGGCGGCCACTTCGTTGTGTTGCTGGAAGGGATACACGCCCGCCTGCTGACCACCGGTTTCGGCGGCCGTCAGATAGGCCGCGCGGCAGCCAGGGTTGGGGATCTTCGAGCCATCGGCCGCCGACCAGAAGCCGCCGTCCTTGTAGCACTGGTACTGGCGTGCGATCGGCTTGGAGGTCATGCCATGGGCATGCACCGCGGTCACAGCCAGTTGCGCCACCACGCCGATCAACAGCGAGCAGCCTAGTGCAAACCTGGCCTGTTGGCCGGGCGAGCAAGACGGGGCGCGCCACGTCCCTCGAGATACGTGATTCACTGATTACTCCTTACATTGAAATAAAGCCACGCCCGGCGACAACGCTTCGCGCCGCCGGCAAACGCCGCCAGTAGGTCAATCGATCCGGCGATGCCGAAACCGAGACATCAATCGCGCGACCGGCGCCTCAGCAGAAGGCGAACTGCATTTCCGAAGACCGCGCACGCCCGCTCCCGGGGAGAGAGCCGTATCGCACGTATGCGGGGAAATAGACGCCTCCCTGCAGCACGATGCGCGCCGCTACCGTCAACTCTCCTAGAAGGGCCGCCTTGTGCACGAGTCCTGACGCACCCACCCTTCCGACACGTTGCGCGATCCTCGGCATGCTGGCCGACGAGATGGCCAGAATCGGCCGGTCGAAACCGTCTTTGCGCATGCGACGAATCAGTTCCAGGCCGTCCGAATCCGACCTGTCGATGTCGATGACGACCAGATCCGGAGTGCGGGCGTAGACGTGCGCGAGGGCGGTGAGGCCGTCGGTGCACATGCTGACGACCCGATACTGGCCGGTGTACTCGAGCAAGACCTTCATCATCTCGAGATAAGTGGGGTGGTTAGCCGCCATGACGATCGTGGACATGACTCATCTCCTGAATAGGAGTGAGATAATGTTGCATCGCATCAGGCCGACCTACTGGAATATTCCAGCAATACGCCAGGGTATGGTGACCGTTCAGGGTACGGTTCAGCGCGACGCTTGCAGCTCGTGCAACAACTGCTCCACGCCGGCAAGGAAGGCTTCCAACTCTTCCGCATGCTCCTGCATGCCATGCCGAATGAGGGCTGCGCGCAGGTTTTCCCCTCGATTGGCCAGGGCGCCGGGGCCGAATATCTTGCTGGCGCCGCCGATGCGATGGATACCGTCTGCCGTCGCGGCCGTGTCGCCGCGGGCGATGGCTGCGCGAAGTTTGCCGAGGTCGTCCCTGGTCGTCAGAACGAAGCCGTCGACCAGCGCCGACAGGTCGGCGTGCCCGCCGAACAAGGTGGTCAGTGCCGTGGGCTGACTGGGTGCCACGGGCATCCAACGCGAAAGGTTTTTCTGCAGTTGCGCCAACGAGGCAGGCTTGACGAGCAAGCCATCCATGCCGGCGTCCGCGCAGCGCTCGGCCTCGTCGGGAAGGGCACTGGCGGTCAAGGCAAGGATGGGCAGACGCTTTGCTCCAGACTCCTGCGCACGGATATGCCTGGCCAGGGCATAGCCATCCATCTCGGGCATGGCGCAATCGGTGATAAGCAACGCTATGTCGCGATCGTCCAGCACCTTCAGTGCCTCGCGGCCATTGGGCACCACCATGCTTGCGTAGCCGAGTCGTTCCAGCTGCTGCTGGATGAGCGTGCGATTGATCGGGTGGTCTTCCGCCACGAGGATCAGGCCAGGGTGCCGTGTTTCCGGTCGTCGATCCGGTCCGGCGGAAACCGGCGGCGCAAGTCCGAGCAGATGGAGGCAGGCGGCCTGCACCGCCGTCGACATCAGGGGATTGCGACTGAGCAGGCAGGTACCTTCGGCTTCGATGACATAACCCAGGGGGCTGGGCTCGTCGGTCACGACGACCACGGGCGTTCGGGACTCCTCGGAGTCGAGCCACATTTCGTCGACGAAACGTATGTCGGCCGTGTCGTCGGGTACGACGCGCATGCCCAGCGACAGCAGGAGTTCCCCCAACGCAGCCGCACCCTGGGCGTCCGGCCACTCGATGCGCGCGCGTTTGCCATCCAGCACACCCGAGCGCGCGAGACGGTGTATGGGAAAGGCCAATTCAACGATCACGCGCGTTCCGACGCCTGGCTCGCTTTCGAGACGGATCGATCCATCCATCAGGGCGACCAGCCTCTGGCATATCGTCAGCCCCAGGCCGGTACCGCCGAAGCGACGCGCGATCGAGGCATCCGCCTGCGCGAAGGGCTCGAACAAACCGAGCCGCTGGTCGTCCGTCATGCCGATGCCGGTGTCGTGCACCGTCAGCCGGATTCGCTGATGGGCCGCGTCGGTGTCGAGCGCCATCATGTCGACGCCGATCTCGCCCGCCTCGGTGAACTTGATGGCGTTGCTCAGCAGGTTGAAAAGAATCTGGCGCAGGCGCATCCCATCGGCATCCAGCTCGGCGGCGATGCGCGCGTCCACGACATTGCGCACATGGAGGCCCTTGTCGTGGGCAAGCGTGACCGCCACGCCGCACACGCTGTCGAGCAAGGCGCGCAGATCGACGGGCTCATGGACGATTTCCATCTGCCCCGCGTCGATCTTGGAGAAGTCCAGCACATCGTTGAGGATCTGCATCAGCGCCGTGGCGGATTCGTCGATCATGCGCAGCATGCGCTGCTGCTCGTGATTGAGAGGTCCGTCGCGCAAAAGCTCTAGCATGCCGATCACCCCGTTCATGGGGGTGCGGATCTCGTGACTCATGGTGGCAAGGAAACTGGCCTTCGCGGCCGCCGCGGTTTCGGCCTCTTCCTTAGCGGCGGCAAGCAAGCGCGCTTGCTCCCTGTCGTCCGTCACATCCACCCATACACCGCTCCAGAAGATGGTGCCATCGTCTTCGGCCTGGGGCGTCGCGTCGGAGTGGATCCAGCGCTCGCGATCATGCGCGGCGATGCGGAAATCGATGGAGATCGGTTCCAGCACGCGCGCGGAGTGTTCCACGGCCGCGGCAAGCATGGCCTGATCGTCGGGATGCACCCGCGCGAAGGCGGTCCGTTCGTCAGCCTCCATGACCGGGGCATCGAGCTCCCACATGGCCTGTGTGTTGCCGCCGACATAGGGAAAGCTCAGTCTGCCGTCCGTCGCGCGGCGAAGCTCGAAAACCACGGCGGGAAGTTGTCTCGTCACGCGCTTCAGGCGTTGGTCGAGCACGCTTGCGCGGCGCTCCGCCAGGCGGATCGAGGTGACATCGACCAGCGTGACCAGCAGGCCGCCGGGCAGCCCGCTGGCCAGCCGGAAAGGATGGATCCAGTAGAGCCAGTACCGCTCGCCGCGTTCGTCATCCGCGAGGTGAAGCTCGGCGTGGTAGGGCTGCTGGGTGCGCTGCGCCTCCTCGCTCATCGCATGGAAACGCCGGTTCCACTCCGTATCGAACTGCGCGGTTTCCAGGGTGGTCTTGCCGATCAGCATGTCGCGCGGGGTGCCGAACGCGGATTCGTAGGCGCGATTGACCGCCAGGTAGCGGTTGGCGTCGTCCTTGGCGGCGACAGGATAGGGCAGGGATTCCATCAGCGCTTCGCGGAATCGCGACTGGTCGGCCAGTTCCTGTTCCGCGCTCAGGCGTTGGCGGACTTCGCGACGCAGACGGAAGTGGGCAGTGAGAATGACGCCCAGCACGGTGACCACGCCCAGTGTCGCCAGGAGGGTCGCTTTCCAGAAGGTGCGCCATGCCAGCCCCGGGGTGTAGCGAGACCACAGCCAGGTGCTGCGGATGCGCTGCTCTTCCTTTTCCGGAATGGCGGCGATGGCCTGATCGATCAGCGGCACCAACCGCGCGTACCGCGCATGGATGGCGATGCTTTGTGCCGTGGTGATGTTGGCCGGCGAGGCGATCTTCAGTTCGCCGGGAAAATGGTTGCGGATATCGAAGTCCGCGACGGCGGCGTTTCCGACGTATGCATCCGCCTCGCCCGCGGCCACCATCCTCATGGCTTCGCGCCCGCTCGACGCCACGACGACGGTGGCGCCCGGGATAAGATCCGGCGACACACCCGAGAGTTCGTTGGGGTCGGAAATCAGGACGCGGCGGCCGGCCAGGTCCTCGATGCCCTGCGGCGAGGCTTGCGGGCGGGTGACGATGACGTCCGAGAACGTGATGAAGGGGTGGGTGTGAACCATCTCCCGATGCCCCTCGGGAAGGGCATTGACCGGGACGATGACATCCAGCTGGCCGGATCGCGCCAGGGCGAGCGTCTGCTCCCACGAGTCGGTGGGCACGACGGTGAAGCGGATCCCGAGTGCCGCCGAGATATGGTCGAGGTAATCGGCGACGATGCCGTCGGGCTGGCCATGGGCATCGACGTAGGCGATCGGCGCCCAGTCGGGATCGATCCCCAGTTTCAGTGGGGGGAGTGTCGCCAGCCACTGGCGATCCCCGGGTGTCAGCGTCACGCCGCCGCCGGGCCACCCGTCGCTCATGCCCTGGCTGAGCCAGCGCGATCGCAATTGCCCCGCTTCCGCCGGCGTCAGGCGACGTAGGGCCGCGTTCAGCGCCTCCAGCAAGGGCAGGCGATCCTTCGGGACGGCGAAATGAAGCGAGCGATTGGTGATACGAGTCTGGGTATAGATGCCCAGGCGGGTGTCCTTGTCGTTGCCGATGGCGAAGGCGACGGCGTAGGGATCGCCCAGGTACACGTCCGCCTGGCCATGCTCCACTCGCCGCAAACCTTCCCTGGTGCCATCCACGGGAATGCCGGTGGCCGTGGGCAACCAATGGCGCAGCCAGTCTTCCGCCGCGGTGTCCTTGTCGTAGGCGATGCGCGAGGAAGCCAGGCTGTTCTCGTTATGGTGTCGCGGATCGTCCTTGCGCGCCGCGATCACGGGCAGGGCGTTGATGTACGGCTCGCTGAAGGCCATGCAAGTGGTCTTGGATGGCGTGATGCGCACGTTCAGTACGACATCGACCTCGCCTCGACATACGGCGTCGAACAATGCGGGCTTGCTGGCGTACGTCCTCGGATGCAGCACGACGCCTTGACCCCGGAGCAGGGCGGCGAGGTAGTCGACACTCAGCCCGCTTAGCTGGCCGTTGCGGTAGAAATGATAGGGCGCCCAGTCATCGCTCAGGATGCCCACGGTCAGGCTAGGATGCGCCCTGAACCAGGCCAGGCGATCCGCGTCGGTGGCAGCGGCGGCGCCGTGGCAGATGATGCAGAACCCGATGCCGAGCAGGACATGGCGCCACCATCGATACATGCATAGTCTCGCTACGCCGCCGGGCCGGCGGCTCGGTTAGTATCCTACCCTGCAATCATCGTTGGGGCTGATTTCATGACCTTGCGCGTCGTGCTTGCGGACGACCATCCCATTGTCCTGCTCGGAAGCCGCATGCTCATAGAGCAGGGCGGCCTGGAAATCGTTGGCGAGGCGCGCAATTCGCAGGAGTTGATGCTGATCCTCGCCGCCACGCCCTGCGACGTGCTGGTGACCGATTTCGCCATGCCCCATGAGGGGCATCTGGATGGATCGGCCATGCTGGGCATGATCCGCCGTAAGTACCCGGAGCTGCCGATCGTGGTGCTGACCAATATCGCCAACGCGGGAATCCTGCGCGCCCTCCTCGGGCAGGGCGTGCTCGGCGTCGTGGAAAAGGGCGCGGAAATGAGTGAATTGCCGGCGGCCATCCGGGCCGTCAGGAAGGGCATGACGTATATAAGCAACAAGCTGCAGCGCGAACTGGCCGAGCAGGGCCTCACGTCGGAGGAAGGCCGGCAGGCGGCGCGCCTCACCGCCCGCGAACTCGAAGTGGTGCGCCTGCTGGCCAGCGGCAACTCGCCTGCGGAAGTCGCCGGGATGCTACAGCGAACGGTCAAGACGGTCAGCTGGACCAAGATTTCGGCCAAGCGCAAGCTGGGCCTGAAGAGCGACGCCGAGCTATACGAGTACATCATTAATCAAGGGCTTAACGCGTAAAGCCGGCCCCGGCGGCCAAGTCGAGAATATTCCAGTAGGTATCGCCTGAACGCCACGCCATGCTCTCTCTACAAGGGGGAGAACATGGAGGAGCCGCCATGCGATACAACGATCTACTTCTCGTGTACGACCTGCTCGGCATAGTCATCTCGCGTGGAAAGCTCCATGCCGGGCATGACCTCACGACCCGTCATTATGCGCGGCGCGACGTGCTGTCGTGCATGTGCATGCTCTGGCGCGAGCACCTCATTTCGGCACCGGAGGTCGAGGTCCACGACCGGGCGTGCACCATCAGCTTCACCGATGGGGCCAACGAAGCGGGGACGATCCTTCATCGCCTCTTGCGCCATGCGCTTCTGCCTGACCGCAACGAACAGCAGCACCCGGACCCCGGACTGCCAGAGCCAGGGAAGGGCGCGTGACCGATATCGAACTGATCTACGACATTCTTTACGCGGTGGCGATGCATGCCCCGCTTCGAGCGACGGACTACGACGCCGGTTCGGGTTTCACCGAAAGGCAGGTGCTGGATGCCTTCGACTTGCTTCACAGCCACGGCTTGATCTTCTCGAAGCCCGTCATGGGGGACGAACCCGGCGACGTAGTTGACCACTACGTCACGGGCCTTACCCCGAACGGCAAATGTATTCGCCAGGTGCTCCTGCAAACCCCGCTGGCGTTTTTTACTGGATAAACGCGGAGTTATGAAAACATGTTGATGCAAACTACCCCGACGGCGGTGCGCGTCTGCCCGCCGCATGCGATGCCGACCGTCGTACTGGCGGACGATCATGCGCTGATCCGCTACGGCATGAAGATGGCGCTGGAATCCGGCGGCCTCGCCCGCGTCGTCGGGGAGGCGAGCGGTCCGGCCGAACTGTTCGGCTTGCTTGCGCAGGTCGACTGCGATGTGCTGGTCACGGACTTCGCCATGCCGGACGAGCAGAATCGCGATGGCCTTTCGCTGATCGAACGACTGGCCAGGTTTCATCCGAACGTGCCCGTGATCGTGATTACCGCGTTGCGGAACGCGGGTCTGCTGAAGACGCTTCTCGATCTCGGCGTCAAGGGACTGGTCGCCAAGGGCGGCGGAGTGAATGAACTGACCCTGGCGTTCCAGGCGGTAAGCAGGGGCAGGGATTACGTGTGCACGCCCCTCAAGGCGCTGCTCCTCGAGGCCTCGGCGGCACCCCGGCTCAAGGCGGCCCTCACGCGGGCGGAGATCGAGGTGCTGCGCCTTTTTGCGCACGACGGACTGACCTCGCAACAGATTGCCGAACGCCTGAATCGCAGCCGCAAGACCATCAGCCGGCATAAATGCAACGCGCTGGCCAAGCTGGGACTCAGCACCGACCAGGAATTGCTGGACTACTGCCGCCGGGTGGATCTCAGCGTGGGATAAGCCCTTTCGACAACGAGTGAATGAGGTAGTAGTTGCGGGAAGCGCCGGCGATCAGGGAGGCATGGACCACGCCTTCGCGCTTGAGGTGCCCCACCAGATTCAGGACGCGCAGGTGCGGCATGCCGCATGAGGCAGCCACCTCCATGGAGGTGATCGCCCGATCCGCACGCGCGATGCACGAAAGCATGTGTTCCAGCGCCTTCCGGCGCCCGTCGATGTCACTGGCTGGAAGATGCCGGTCCTTTACCAAGGCGAACTCCGTCTCGAATGTATGCGGCATGGACTGTAGCCGAGGTCCATGCACCGATGCCGCCTGGACTTGTCTCATTCGATGGTTTTCGGCGACAGCGTCACACGAAGCACATCCATGAGGCGGTCGACCTCCTGTGCCGCATCGTCCACGCCGTCGTCCAGCACATCCTCGAGGACCTCGGCCGCCTCGGCCAACCGGTCCAATCCAAACCATCGCGCGCACCCGAGAAGGCGATGAGCGGCCGACTTCGCGTCGGCCAGGTCACGACGTTCCAGCGCGGCATTCAACGCGTGTGCGTCCCGCCGCAAGGTGTCGTGGAGCTCTTCGAGCAACGGTCCATCGAGTGGCGCCATGGCGTAAGCGGGCGAGTTCGCCTGCGGCACGATGCCATCGAGCAATTCCGACAGCCGCTCCCGGCTCACCGGCTTGGTAAGCACTTCGTCCGCACCCGCGTCAAGGCAGAGCTGGCGCTGGGACAGCGTGACATTCGCCGTGAGCACCACCAGTCGGGCACGGCCGAGCGAAGGACGCTCATGCTCGCGCTGACGGATCCGCCGGATCAGTTCCTCGCCGCCCATGACGGGCATGGCGCAATCCGTGACAATCAACTGATAACGTTTTTCCTCGACGCGTTGCAGCGCTTCGATGCCGTTGCTCGCAAGGTCGCATTGCGCCACGCCTACCGAGGCCATCTGTCGAAGCAGCAACTCCTGGTTCAGGGGCTGGTCCTCCACGATCAGGGCAGACATCTGACGTTGCGGCCCGACCATGCCTGCCGCTTGCGCCACTTCCCTGGCCGCCTGCCGGTCGAGGACATCCTGGGTCAGCATCGCGTGCGCGCGCACCACGTCGCGCCACAGGACGGGGGATACACCCATCGATAACGCACCTTCCGGGGTGCCTTTCGCACCAGGAGTGTGACTGCGTGTCAGGTTGACGATCACCATGGCCCGCTCTACGTCCAGCATGGCCAGTTCCGTGTCCCTGAAGATCAGCAACGGCTCCGCGCTCGCGGTCTTGAGTTCGCCCGCGGTGCGAATCGTTACGCCGAGCGCGGCTAGGTGATGGCCGATGGCCTCCCGGACGAGCGGGTCGCTGATCGACAGCCAGGCTTCGCGGCGCACATCCGCACCCGCCGGTATCGGCACAGGTTCCATCGGAATCGTTATCGCGATCTTCGCTCCCTCGCCAAGGGCACTGTCCAGGCGGATCGAACCTCCCATGCTTTCGGCGATCTGGCGGCAGATGGCAAGTCCGAGGCCCGTTCCGCCATAACGCCGCGACGTGGATGTATCGGCCTGGCTGAACGGGTGGAACAGGCGCGCCTGCTGCTCGGGAGAGATGCCGATACCCGAGTCCTCCACGATAATCGTCACTCTCTGCAACGCGCCCTGCATGCCGCCGTCCTCCGCGCGAACGACGACGGCACCGCTATCGGTGAACTTCATGGCGTTGCTGACGACGTTCGTCAGCATCTGGCCGATGCGGTGCCCGTCGCCGCGATGCTGCAAGCCGATGCGCGCGTCCACGACAACGTCGAAACGTAATCCCTTGCGCTGGGCCTCGTGGGCAAAAAGGCCAACGACATCGTCGATCACCTCGCGAATGCCCATCGGCGCCACGTCCAGACGCAGCTCACCGTCCTGATGCCGGGCGAAGTCCAGGATGTCGTTGAGGATGCGCATCAGGCTCGATGCCGCACCCCGTGCCATGTCCAGCAGATGCCGGTCGTCGGGCTGCATGTGTTCGCGGTGCATGAGGTCGAGTACACCGATGACGCCACTCATCGGCGTGCGGATTTCATGACTCATGGTGGCCAGGAAGGCATCCTTCACGCGCGACGCTTCCTCCGCGTCGGCAGTGGCCCGCGCAAGGCGCTCGGTTTGCATGCGCAACGCCCGTTCGCTGCGCCTGCGTTGCTTCACCTCGGCGCGAACATAATGCAATGCGATGCCGAGGGCCGCGATGAAGACAAGAACGACTGCCGCGATCGGCCCCAGTACGTGCCAGAGAGTCTGCTTCGACACGCCGTACTGGACGCGCGTGGACATCCAGGTGTTCTGGATGCGCTCCTTTTCGCCGGGCGGAATGGCCGCCAGGGTCTTGTCCATCAACCCCGCGAGCCGGTGATAGCGCGCGGCAACCGCGAAGTGCAGAGACTGTTGGTGTCCGGTCGGCATGGCGATGCGGAGGACGCCGGCGTATTCCTTGCGCATGAGCGGATCGAGCACACCCAGGTTGCCCACCGTCGCAAAGGCGTCCCCGCGAGCGACAGCCCGCAAGCCTTCCCGGTCGGTTTCGACGGGAACGACCTGGAACCGGTTGAGGGTCCCGGAGAAATAGCCACCGAAATCCTCGCCCCGGGTGATGGCCAGGCGCTTCCCCCACAGATCGTCCATCCGTCTGACGGGAGCGGCGTCGTCCCTCGTGACCACCACGGTCGGATAGGTCACATAGGAAGTGGTGAGCGTATACGGTACGGCGAAGGCCGATCCCGGCTCCGCCGCGGCGACGATGTCGGCTTGCCCGCTGTCGGCGAGTTTCATGGCCTCCTGCCACGAAGCGCTGGGCAGAAGTTCGAACCTGACATGCAGCGCGGCTTCGAAATAGGCCAGATAGTCGGCCGTGAGACCGGCCAGCTGCCCGCGATCGTCGAGAAACGACAAGGGAGCCCATTCGGGGTCGTATGCGATGCGCAGCGGCGGCAGGCTTGCGAGATAGGCACGGTCGTCCGCTGACAGCCCGACATCCAGGGCGTAGGCAGCCTGGCGATGACGACCGATCGGCGATGGATACGTCGCTGACGCCGCATTCTGCGCGGTGGCCGGAAGTACAGGGAAGACCGGCAGCGCGACCATCGACCACGCGATAAGGAAGCGCACGGCGCGACTCGCGTAGCGGCGACCGATCGACATGCTGCGGCAGGTTCCTGGCATGGTCCACTCCGTTGGGGCAAGGCCAGTGTCGTCAAGGCTCCCTGTGTTGGCAAGGGGAAATCCCTAGAAAATTCGCATTGTTGGCATGCCACGTCTTCGATTTAATGGCCGTCTGACGATAGACGTTCCAGCCCCAACGAAGCGAATGGTTTCGCCTCGACTTTCCGAGTCGTTCTGCAATTTCCTGGCAGGGTACGGACTAATGAATCGCAAGAACAAGGTGCCCTGCTGCAAGAAGCAGGGAGGATTTACGCTGATCGAAGCATTGGTTGTGCTTATCGTCGGCGTCACCATCCTGGCGGCCTCCGCCGCCGGCATCAGTAGCCTCTTTCGCACGTCCGAGATAGCCACCGAGACGTCGAACATCCTTCTGATGCGGGACAGGCTGAAAGACCTGAGCAATGGAAAGGAATACTTCGCCGGCATCAACAATGCGCTGGCGATCCGATACAAGGCCGTCCCGGCGAATATGGCGCAGAACGGGAACAAGATCTTCAATGCCTGGAGTGGCGACGTAAACATCGGCGCCACCGACAGCAACAGGGTCTTCTTCATCGATTACTACAAGGTGCCCGAGGAAGCCTGCCAGAAGCTGGTACTCAGACTGCGCAGCTCGGAATGGAAACGAATTGAAGTAAACAGCGTGGCGGTTCCCACGGGTGTCACCCTTGCCGATCTCGGCAAGCGCTGCGCCGGCGGTGGCGCGAACGGCAACAAGCTGGCGTTCGTGAGTGGCCCTACCTGAAGCCAGTCGGCTGGATTTTTCGCGGCTAATGAGACAAATCAACTCGTTCGCCGTCCACGCACCCCGTTCTAATGGCCAGGCTCTTTTTAGAGCCGAAACTACAGTTCAAAGCAGCCCCACTTCCCGATAAACAGATTTTCAACGGAGTAACAAACAGTGAAATTCAACAAGTCAAAGTCCCGCGTCGACGGACAGAAGGGCTTCACGCTAATCGAAGCGCTCGTCGTGATGATCGTGGGCATCGTCATCCTCGCCGCCGCGGCCGCCGGCATCGGAAAGCTCTTCCGTTCGTCGGAGATTTCGACCGAAGCCGAGAACATCACGCAGATGTCGGCCACCCTGAAGAACCTCAAGAATGGCGCCAATGGCTACGACGGCCTCAGCAACAAGCTCGCGGTCGATTACAAGGCCGTTCCGGCGACCATGACCGCGTCCACCGACAAGGACACCACGAAGCTCTTCAATACCTGGAACGGTGCCGTGGACATCACGCCGGCGCTCGGCAACCAGGCTTTCCAGATTTCGTACGCCGCCGTGCCTTCCGAGGCCTGCCAGCAGCTCGCGCTCAAGCTGCGCAATGCGGGCTGGTCCAGCGTGAAGGCGGGCGACACCGAGATCAAGTCGGATACCGGCCTCGCGGCCATCGCCACCGCTTGCGGTACCGAAGGCGGCAACAAGATGGTCTTCGTGTCTTCGAGCTGATCCAACGGAACGATACGGCCTGGCCGGAAGCGAACCGGCCAGGTCCTGGATGAAAGCGCACCTGAAGTGGAGTTACGAGCATGAACAGCAAGCTACTGTCGCGACGGAAGCGGGAAGGGGGCTTTACCCTGATCGAAGCGCTGGTCGTGATGATCGTCGGTATCGTCATCCTCGCCGCGGCGGCCGCGGGCATCGGCAAGCTATTCCGCACGTCGGAAATTTCGACGGAAGCGGAAAACATCACCCAGATGTCGGCCAACCTGCGCAACCTCAAGAATGGCGCGAACGGCTATGCCGGTCTCAGGAACGCCGTCGCGGTGCAATACAAGGCCGTCCCGGCCACCATGACCGTGTCCTCGGTGACGCAAGGCGACGAAACGACGGCGTCCATCAAGAACACCTGGAACGGCGATGTGGACATCACAGGGACGGGCTCCAGCAACCAGAACTTCAAGATTACGTACGACGGCGTGCCGTCCGAGGCTTGCCAGCAGCTTGCGCTCAAGTTGCGCAACGCGGGATGGGCCAGCCTGAGCGCAGGAAGCGTCGAGATCAAGCCGGATACGAGCCTCGCCGGCATCGCCGATGCCTGCAAGCCCGATAGCAACAAACTTACTTTCGTGTCGTCGAGCTGATCCAGCCGGATGACGCGGCACCGGTCGCGTCATCTTCGGGCACGCCGGCACCCCAATCACTGATGAGGCAGACGGCATGAACCCGGCGACACTGCTTTCCAATCCGGTCTTTCTCGCCGTGCTTGGTGGATTTGCCGGGCTCTGCGTCGGCAGCTTTCTGAACGTGGTGATCCACCGGGTGCCGCGTATTCTTTTTGCGGAGCCCGGGACTTTAAAGGACGAAGGCCTGTGCCTTTCCCGTTCGCGCTGCCCGTCGTGCCACGAAGCCATCGCGGCACGGGACAACGTACCGCTGCTGAGCTATCTCCTTCTACGCGGCCGGTGCCGCCAGTGCGGGATGCGCATCTCGGCGAGGTATCCCGTAGTCGAGGCACTAACCGCCGCGTTGTTCGCTGTTACAGCGATGCGGATGGGCGTGGGCTATCCGTGGATCGGCCTGTGCGTGCTGAGTTCGTTTCTGGTGGCGCTGAGTGCGATCGATGTCGATCACATGGTGCTTCCCGATGTTCTGACATTTCCGTTGATCGGCCTCGGCATCGCATTCAACGCCGGCCCCGGATTCGTCAGCTTCGCGGCGGCATTGATCGGCGCGGTGGTGGGCTACGTTTTTCTATGGCTGGTGGCGAAGGTAACGGAGCGCGTCGTCGGGCGCGAAGCGCTTGGCATGGGCGACGCCAAGCTGCTGGCCGCGCTGGGCGCATGGCTTGGATTCGACGCCATCGTGCCCGTCGTGGTCGTCGCCGTCGCGTTGACCGCGGCATGGATGTTTTTCATGCATATCCGCGTACGCGGCATCGACGGGTACCAGGTTCCATTCGGTCCGTCGCTGGCTGCCGGCGGCTTGCTTGTCGCCCTACATGCTTATTGAGACATGGTCATGCAACGTATCTGGATGAATAAAACCAAGACGTTTTCCCCGCAACGCTACCGTGCGGGCTTTACGTTGCTGGAAGTGATCGTGGCGCTCATCGTCATCACCACCATGTTGAGCGTGGCGGCGGTGTGGCTGGGCCGCTACAACGACCGCGTGGCCAACGAGGTGGTTGCCGGCCAGATGCGCCGGCTCGGCGATGCGTTGAAGCATTATGTGGACGACAATGCCGCCGAACTCAGCAAGGGAGGGACGCCTGCGTATGTTCCCTGGGACAAGGTGAAACCTTATCTGCCCCCGGGTCTAGACAATAAAACCGTCAATCCGCTCGGTCAGACCTACGACGGGAGAATTCGCGTCGTCACGCTGCCTAATGGCAGCAAGCGAGTCGATTCGCTGATTTATACCGATGGCTCCGTGGACATCGCCAGGCATTCGATGAAGATCGCCCGGCTCCTGGGTGCCGGAGGCCTGTATTTCGACTGGAACCGGGTCAAGGGCGTTCCCGGAAACAAGCTTACCTACTGGACCGCGAGCGGACAGGTGGACGATCCCTCCAGCCTCGACAGCTTCTGGTTCGGCGGACACCTCACCCAGAGTGACCTCAGTCTGGTCATGTACGTGCCCTTCCTTGGTGATGAGACGGGCAACGACCCCGATCTCGACAGCCTGCTTCATCGCAAGGCCGTCGCCGGGAAGCCGGAGTTGAATCGGATGGAAACCGATGTCGACATGAATTTCAACAAGATCAATAACGTCGGCACCGTCGTTCTTGATGGAAGGATTCGCGATATCCACGGTGTCAAAAGCCTCGGGTTCAAGTTTGCCGAAGCGGACAAGGAAGACACGCTTTCCATCGCTCCCTCCAGCGGAGGGTGGCTTACCATCGGCGACCCGAACGGAAAGCGCACAAATTTATGGGCGAACGAAATCGAGGCCGATGGAAACTTGACGGTGCATGCGAATTCGACCGTTGAGGGAAGCTCGACAGTTAAAGGAAGTTCGTCGATCAGCGGTGACGAATCGGTAGGCGGAACAGTCCGGGCATCCCGTCTTGAGTCCACGGACGCAGTCGTTGCCGGAAACAACGTAGTCATCAATAGCGGTGACCTCGTATTTGGCGGCTCCCCGGTAGTCGAGGGCACCAATTGCGGCTCGGTTGGACATGTCAACCGGGATTCCGCGGGCGAACTCATGCTATGCAAGAAAAACGACAAGAATCTTGCTCGTTGGAGCAAGTCGGCGCCATCACCATTCAGCCACGGACGCACTGGCGATTTCAGTCTCTACTTTATGACCGGCGTAGAAAAAAATACCACCAACTACGACGACGCATTGCACTGGAATAAAAACAACGTCACCGGATTCAGAAATTCTTTAGGGGTTCCCGCGTTTGTAACGGCAACAACCACCGGCGATTACGATTCTGCGGCTTCGCGTTGTTTTATCGGAGTTTACCCTGCTGATAGAAATGGAAATACCCTGAACTACGAAAGCCCGATAGCGTTTATTGCCAGGCCACAGCAGTACATTTATTCCTCGCCAATCAAAAAACTATATCTCGGCTTGGATGTTTGCTCCGCGACGTTCATTGCTCAGCCCGGTGAGCGCTATAACGTCGTGAGCAGCACCGACGACGGTGTTCAATTCAGCTATACGTATTGAGTCAACCGCTGACCTTAATCCTATTACGGGAAAAGATAATGAAGAAGCAAGCGATCTACATAACGCTCGCATGGATATTCATTGCCAGTACTGCTGCGCACGCCATCCCGGCCAACCGGGCGGCGGAAGCACGGGTGCAACCGAACGCCCCCATGCAAATGGAATGGCAGGCGGTTGCCGGCCAGAGTCTTCGCGACACCGTCGCGGCCTGGTCGACCAGGGCCGGTTATGAATTGGTCTGGGATGCAGACTACGACTTCCCTGTGCGGGCGGGCGTACGCCTGGATGGCGACTTCATCCAGGTCGTGACGAATCTTTTCAACGCCTACGCCGCGGCCGATCGTCCGCTATCGGTCGACATCTTCAAGGAACAAAAACTCATTCGCGTACAGGCGAGGGGGGAATGACCATGTCAACGACACGTAAACTACTTCGCCTCGGCCTGGCGGCATCGATCCTGGCCGCACTGAGCGGCTGCGCCACTTCGACTCTTCGTAACGCCGAGCGCGTCAACGACCGCAACATGGCTGAAGCAGGCGATGGCGTCGCCACGATGCGCGCCACTGCGGCGACGGCGGTGCGCGTTTACGAACATGGCTATTGGGTTGCGAACAAATCGCAACCCCTCGCCGTCAAGCCCGAGACGATCTTCTGCAACCTTACCGCGCACGACAGCGCGCCGCTCACCCTCAGCCTGTTTGCCGACAGGGTGCAGCGCATCTGCGGCGTGCCGGTTCATGTCAGCGCCGATGCGCTGCGCTACGTTGGCGCGACGAACGGCGCCGACAAGAGCGGCAGCGACGATAAGAGTGCCAAACGCACCGTCGTCCTTGGCCCGGGTAGCCCGGCCGATGGTGTCGGCGCAACGGCCCCGCCGGAACCCACGGTGACGCTCAACTGGGAAGGCTCGCTTTCGGGCCTGCTCGATTCCGTCGCTGCGCAGCTCGGCGTGAACTGGAAAATCAAGGATGGCGCGGTACGCATCTTCCGCACGGAAACGCGCACCTTCCAGATCTATGCCTTGCCGGGCACCGATGCCCTGTCCAGCAGCGTTACCACGAACACGATGGCGTCCATGGGTATCGGCGGCGGCAGCGGTGGTGGTGGCGGCGGTGGAAGCAGCGGAGATGGCGGCGTCAGCGGCCAGGCTGGCAGCGCGCAGTCGGTGGCGACGACCCTCACCAGTTCGGTCATGGACGACGTGGCCAAGTCCGTGCAGGCCATGGTCACTGCGGGCGGTAAGTTCACGCTGGCTCCAGGCACCGGATCGATCACGGTGACCGATACGCCCGACGTACTCGATCGGATCGCTTCCTTCGTCGACAGCCAGAACAAGATGCTGACCATGCAGGTCGTGCTCAACGTCAAGATTCTCAGCATCACCTTCGATCGTACCGATCAATTCGGCGTGGACTGGAACCTTGCGTACAACAGCGCGCGCCTCGGTTCCAAGATGATGAGCGAAGCCGCCGTCGACGGCGCGAGTGCGAACGTGCACGTGCTGAAGGGGACGTTCAAGGATTCGTCCCTGCTGGTCAAGGCGTTGTCCGCCCAAGGCAAGGTGTCGATGGTCACCCAGCCGTCGGTGACGACGCTGAACCTTCAGGCGGTGCCGATGCAGGTAGCGACCCAGACCGGCTACGTAGCTTCGGTAACGAGTAACCAGGTGGCCCAGGTCGGCACTTCCGTCGGCATCGAGCCCGGCACGGTGACGACCGGTTTCAACATGATGCTGCTGCCGTATGCCATGGCAGACCGGCAGGTACTGCTTCAGTACAACATCAGCCTGAGCAACCTGGCGAAGCTGGAAACCTTCGGCGACAAGAGCACCGGCCAGGTGCAGTTGCCGACGGTCGACCTGCGCGCGTTCGCCCAGAAGGTCCGCCTGCGCTCCGGCGAGACCCTTGCACTGTCGGGCTTCGAGCAGAATACCGACACCAGCAAGCGCTCCGGCGTGGGCAGCCCGAATAACCAGGTGCTCGGTGGCAGCCGGTACGGCGACAAGCACCACAGCGTCATTGTGATCCTCATCACACCGGTCGTGGCTGGCTGAGATGGGCAAGGGCGAGAGCAGGGCGAAGGACGACGCCCATACCATCACACTGCACGGGAAGCGCCTGGTCTCCGGGCTGGTGTGGCAGCCGCCCGTCGCCAGGCTCGGCCGCGGCATCATGCAACGCCAGGGCCGCGCCGCGGGCTTCGGGCTGGCCGTGCGCCACGCGGTCGGCCAGGCCGTACAGGTGGGCTACGGCGCCAAGGAACTGGGTAAGCCCGGACAGCATTCGCTGGCGGCCGCATTGGCGTCCGCGGTGGGCAAGCAGGATTGGATCGGCGCCTTTCGGTCTTCCGAATCGCGCTACGTCCTGGTCGGCGTGCGCCAGGGCGCCATCATGGCAGGGCGCGATGTCGTCGGGGCGCGGGAGGATGTCGAGTCCCTGCTGCACGACACCATCCAACTGGCCGAAGACGTCGGCGAACAGTGGGATGCCATCTACGCCCCGGAGGAGTTCGAGACATCGTGGCCGGACATGCCTCTGGCCACGCTGCTGCAGAAATCGGCGCTCAAATCCGCAGGACGGCTGGAATCGCTCACCGGCGAGATGTCCCAGCAGCAGAAGCGCGTGCTCATGGGCATCGCCGCAAGCCTTCTGCTGGCACTGCCCGGCGGCTGGGCGTGGCATCTCCATATCGAGCGCCTGAAAGAGCAGGCCGCCGCACTGGCCCGACAGACCGTCACGCTGCCGGCACCGCACCCGTGGAAAGCCCTGGCGACTGTCCCTGCCCAGCTGTCCTCCTGGACGCGGGTCATCGAACGCGTTCCGCTGTTCGTCGCCGGATGGCGCGCGGAAGAGGCGACGCTCGAGGCGGGAAAGATTGCCGTGACCTACCGCAGGGACGGCGGGATGCCTGTGGACGCTTTCCAGGCAGCCGCCACGAAAATCTTCGGCTCCGCCCCCGAACTGGCGAACAAGGGCGAGCAGGCCAAGGTCGAGGTCGGCTTCCAGGCAGCGGCGAGTGGAGAGGATGAGGCCCTGTTATCGCAAGACGACGCTTTCGTCGCCTTCACCTCGCATTTCCAGTCGCTGGGCATGGAGGTACCCGAACTGGGCAAGAGCAAGACGACTCTCCCGGAGCCGCCACGACCCTCGCCGGGCGGGCCCAGGCAGGTCTACGCAGAGCCGGACTGGCAAAGCTTCGGCTGGACGATGTCGATCCCGGCATTACGGTCCGATCTGCTCGGCCACGTCATCCCGGGGCTTCGCCTCACCACCATGAAAGTTGTTTTTTCTGACGGCTCACCGAAGTGGGAGCTCAAAGGAATGCTTTATGTCAAAGACTAATGTTTTCTTCTTCGGCGTGTCCCTCGCGCTCATGTTGCCGGCGCTCCATGCACAAACCGTGGTGGAAGCGAAAGCACCGGCCTCGGCACATACCGCGGCAGCCCCCGCGGCCACAGGCCTCGCGCCCGCGGACGATGCCGTCGCGGCCCAGCTGGTGAAGCTGCAGACCGAAGTGATGCTGCTCAAGGCGCAGACCGCCAAGGCTCAGGCGCAGGCCGAACTCGAAAAGGCCTCGGCAGGCGACATCGGCGACGGCAAGAGCACCAAGGGCGGGAAGAGCGTCAAGAGCAGCGGCCCAGGCTCGGGCACTCCCCCCAGCTTACCCGCGGTGACGTCGATCTACGGCCGCGACAGGGCGCTGGTCGCGACGATTCGACTCAACTCCGGCGGCATGCTGGATGCGCGCGTGGGCGACACCCTGCCGGACGGCTATCGCCTCACGCGTATCGATGCCGGCAAGGTCACGTTCACCCGGGGCGGCCGCCAGTTCGTCGCGGGCCTTAGCGCACCGGTCATGCTTCCGTCGGTAGCGGATGGCGGAGCGCTCATGCTCGCGCCGCCGCTGCCCGGACGCGACTGACGCCGCGGAACCGAAGCCCATGAACTACGTATTGTCCGATCTGATCGGCCTGATCCAGGGCGGCGCACGCATCCTCTCCGCCGAGGACGGCGCCCTTGAAGTCGCCGAAGACAACCGCGGATTGATGTGCCTGGTCGAGATTCCGCAGGAGAAGGGGCGATGCATCCTGGCCGTCTCGTCCTCGCACCGCCTCGACCCGCACGTGCTGAGCTACCAGGAAACCGTGCGGCGCCAGGGGCTTTCCTGCAGGGTGCTGATCTGCGGCATGAACGCCGTACTGGATCTCTATCGGCTCGGCACGGGACGCGATCGGAAGTCCCTGGGCAACGAATCCGAAGCGCAGCGATACATCATCGACCTGATGCGCGATGCCGCCGCGGCGCGCGCATCGGACGTCCACATCATCGCGCGCCACAACTACTGCGAGATCCGCTCGCGTATCGACGGTTACCTGCGTTCCGTCGGTCAGCTGCGGCCGGAGGAAGGCCTGCGCCTCTGCGCCACCATCTACCAGAGCATGTGCCTGGCCGAACCGACCTTCAAGCCGATGCAGGCCCAGCGCGCGCGCATGAAAGAAGAATTCGTCGGCGAATGCGGCCTGTCCGGCGCGCGCGTCAATACGCGTCCCCTGGACCGCGGCATGATGATGGTGATGCGTCTGCTCTATGCGGACAGCCCGGGAGCCCCCTCCAACCTCGCCGACCTCGGCTACCTGCCCGAGCAGTGCGATGCGCTGGAAGAACTCATGGAGCAGCGCACCGGCGTGGTCCTGCTGTCCGGCCCCACCGGCAGCGGCAAGAGCACCACGCTGAAAGTGGTGATGCAGAAGATGATGGTCCAGCACACGGGCATCCATCTTCTGACACTGGAAGATCCGCCGGAATATGAAATCCAGGGAGCCAACCAATCGCCGGTGAGCGGCGACCGGGGCGACGGCGCGAACGTCGAGCAGGAATGGGCCAACGCGATTGCCGATGCCATGCGGCTGGATCCCGACGTGATCATGGTGGGCGAGGTCAGGGATGCGGTGACGGCCAAGATGGCCTTCCGCGCGGCGATGACCGGCCATCTGATCTGGACCACGATTCACGCGAACGACGCGCTGGCGATCCTGCCTCGCCTCGAGGACGAAGGCGTCATGCCGTCCTTGCTGACCGATTCGACGCTGGTCACCGGCCTGGTCAACCAGTCGCTGGTGCAACGCCTGTGCCCGGACTGCAAGATCCCCCTTGCCGGGAACGAACACCTGCTTGGCGCGCGCCTGCTGAACCGCGTCAGGCAGTATTGCGACCCTTCCGCTGTCCGCCTCCAGGGCGACGGTTGCGACACCTGCAAGCAGCGGGGAGTCGCCGGGCGCACCGTCGTCGCCGAGGTGGTGCGGACGTCGCCCGGGATGATGCAGGCCTACGTGCGTGGGCATCACCTCGAGGCCAGCCGGTACTGGATCCAGCAGGACAAGGGCCTTGGCAAGGTGGATGCACTGATCCGCAAGATCAACGACGGACTGGTCGATCCGCGGGCCGGGGAACGCGTCATCGGCCCGATCCGGCCCAGCCGCGTGGCCTTTCAGCCGGAAGGCGCCCACGCATGACCGGTGCCCTGCATAATCTCAATCGCAAGATCGCCAAGTTCCAGTTTGGCGCCAAGCGTCGTATACGTTTCTACGGCCATCTCATGATGATGCTCGAGAATCGCATCATGCTGATCGATGCGCTCCGCGAGATGCATAGCGTGGCCAGCGACGAGGGAAAGCGGCCAGACAACGGCTACGCCATCATCATCGACAGCTGCTATGACGCGGTTTCCCAGGGCAACACGCTCGCGGAAGGCCTGAGACCGTGGATCTCGGTCAACGAGGCCGCAGTGATCGCGGCCGGCGAACAGGCCGGCGACATGCGCAGCGCATTCCAGGACGCGATCTCCATGATCGAAGCCGGAGTGAAGATCCGCGGCGCCATCATCGGCGCGTCGATCTATCCCGTGGTGCTCCTGGTCATGCTGTGCGTCCTTCTGCACATCATCGCCAGCGACCTGGTACCCAAGCTTTCCGCCATCTCCAATCCGGAGAACTGGTCGGGTTCCGCCTACTTCCTCTACATCATTGGCAATTTCGTCAACAAGTACGGCCTTTACGCCGCGGCGGGCACGGTGACACTGATCCTCGCCATCGGCTTCTCCCTGCCCATGCTCGGCGGAAAGCCGCGTGTCTTCATGGACCGCCTTCCGCCCTGGTCGATCTACCGGACGATCCACGGCTCGATCTTCATGCTGAATGTTTCGCTGCTGATCCGTTCCGGAATGATGTTGCAGTCGGCGCTGGAACTCCTGCTCGAACGCTCGGGATCGCGCTGGCTGCGCGATCGTATCGAAGCCACGCTGGACAACATCGCGCTCGGCGCCGGCTTCGGCGACGCCTTGCACGACACCGGCTATGAATTTCCCGACCGGGAGGCCATCGGCTACCTGCGGCTCTTGTCGCGCCTGCAGGGTTTCGATCAGTCCATGGCGAAATTCGCCCGGCATTGGCTGGACGAGACCATCACCAAGGTGCAGGTGGCGTCCCGCGGGTTCCTCATGGCCTCCATTCTTCTCATGGGCGGCATGCTGACGGTGGTGGTCACGGCCGTTTCCGACATCGAGGGCGCGATCGAAACCTCGGTTTCCCAGCCGACCGTATAGCGCCTGCGATTTCCCTACGACCTCTTAGACATCGAGACACGCATGGACAACGTTCCCCTCAAGCACAGCGCCCGTTTCCAGAAACTGGCCGAGCTTCGCCGCATCTGCGGTCCCATCATCACCGGGGCGCTGGAAGACGGCGACGTGGTCGAAATCATCGTCAACCCGGACGGATCGCTGTGGATCGAATCTCATAGCGCCGGCATGCGCATGGTGCAGCCCGATTTTCCGAAGGAATCGACGGAGCTGATCGTGACCCTCGCGGGCGAGCTGCAGCAGTCGCCGATTCCCGCCGGCGAACCCATCGTCGAGGGAGAGTTCCCCCTCGACGGTTCGCGTATCGCAGGACTGTTGCCTCCCCTGGTGACCGCGCCCATGCTGGCACTACGCAAGCGCGCTCCCACCGTGTTTTCCCTCGACCAATACCGGAAGAGCGGCATCATCAAGCCGCTCGCGACGCCTACCCGCCGACCGCCCCCCGAAGCCGCGGCCAGCATGCCACGGAGCTTCGAACACCCCGTCGACGCGATACGCGATGCGGTCGCTTCGCGCAAGAACATACTCATCGTGGGCGGTACCGGTAGCGGTAAGACGACACTCACCAACGCGATCCTGCGCGATATCGCCGAGCAATGTCCCCGCGATCGCATCGTGGCGCTGGAAGACACCATGGAGCTTCAGGTCAGCGCCGAGAACCACGCGTTGTTGCGCACCAGCAAGGACGCGGACCTGCGCCAGCTGCTTCGCGTGACCATGCGCCTTCGTCCCGACCGCATCGTGGTTGGTGAGGTACGCGGCGGCGAAGCCTATACCTTGCTCAAGAGCTGGAACTCGGGCCATCCGGGCGGCGTGGCGACGATGCATGCCAACTCGTCGGAGGAGGGGCTGCAGAAACTGGCCCACTACATTTACGAGGACCCGGCGGCGCAGAGCTTCACGCCGGAAACCATCGGCTGGATGATCGCAAGCGCGATCAACCTGATCGTGGTGATCGAAAAATGCGCGGAAGCGCCCGGGCGAGCAGTGAGGGAAATCTGTGAAGTCACGGGCTATATGAACGAACGCTATTCACTCAATGCGCTTCGCCTCCAGGCGACCACCGGGCGCAACGAGTTCAAGCTTCGTGTCTGAGGTAGCGGTGTATGAAGATGCCTCGCTTCCGCCACCCCGGCGGCCATCTGTGTAGCCTGCTGCTTCTTCTGGCCGCGCCGCTCTGGACCGCGCACGCTGCAGAACTGCCTCTGGAGCGGGTTTCCTGCTCGATCGCGGCAGCGGTCAAATACCAGATTCCCGTCAACGCCATGCTCGCCGTGGCGGAGCAGGAGGGCGGACGGCCCGGGCTCCGCATGCGCAACACCAACGGCACCTTCGATGTCGGTTCCATGCAGATGAATACGGCTTATTTAAGGGAACTGAAGCGATTCGGTATCGAAGAGCGGGATGTCGCCGGGGCAGGGTGCTATCCCTATAACCTGGCGGCGTGGCGCCTTCGCAAGCATCTGATCGAAGACCACGGCGACCTCTGGACGCGCATCGCCAATTACCATTCCAGGACACCGAGGCATAACGCAACGTACCGGGCATCCATCATCAAGAGGGCGGACCGGTGGGCTACGTGGCTGAAGGCCCGATATCCCACCTACGTGCGCTACTGACTCCGCCATAAGAGCGTCGATCGTTCGCCGATGAGACAAATCCAGGTCTCAACACTACAGCGGTTCCGTTCTAATGATTTTTTTGGAGTCGCAAGCATGAACCAATACGGTTCTTACCACGAAGCGCAGAAGGGCTTCACGCTCATCGAGGCGTTGGTCGTCATGATCGTCGGCATCGTCATTCTGGCCGCGGCCTCAGCGGGTATCGGAAAACTTTTCCGCTCATCGGAAATCACGGAAGAGATAGCGAACATCACGCAAATGAGGACGCAACTGGTCAACCTCAGTCGGGCCGATCGCGATGAGTACATCGAAGTAGCACAAGCGATCCGGTTCAAAGTCGTTCCGGCCAATATGACGGTGAAAAATAATCACATCTCCAACAGGTGGGGTGGCCTCGTGCTGATCAGCGCGTGGCATGGAAATGCTTTTATCGATTATTTCGGTGTGCCTGAAAGCGCTTGCCAGCAGCTCGTCCTCAAGCTTTGGAATACGGGTTGGAAATTTGTCGACATCAATAAAGAAAGAATAACGAAAGCGCCTACGCTGAGGGATGTCGGCGCTCGCTGCGCGGCCGGTGGCGACGAAAATTCCGTGTCATTCAGGATGGAAGAGCTGAAAGGATGAGGAAAAAATTCGTGCATGTGAACGAGACCCGTCGTGCGGGACAAAACGGCTTTGCTCTGATAGAAGCACTGGTGGTGACGATCGTCGGCATCGTCATCCTGGCCGCAGCCGCAGCGGGCATCGGCAAGCTCTTCCGCACGTCGGAGATAACGACCGAGGCGGAAAACATCACGCAGATAGCCGCCAATCTGAGGAACCTCAGGAATAGCGTGGATGGTTATCACGAACTCGACAATTCGGCTGCAGTCCGGTTCAAGGCGATCCCGGCAACCATGCGTCAAGACACCGAGCATGGGTACGTTCTCAATGCGTGGAACGGCGAGGTACTGATCAGGCCGGATCCCGGTAACGACCAGGCGTTCACGATCTTGTATACCCAGGTACCTACGGTGGCTTGTGGGCAGCTTTCCCTCAAGCTAAGGGGCGCGGGCTGGTCCCGCATGAGCGTGGGAAGTACCCAGATCACGAAAACATCCTCCCTCGAGGATATCGGCCGTGCCTGCAGGAATGGCCATTCGACGCTCTATTTCGTTTCGGGCTGACGTCGGATAGGCGACCGCATTGAGACTTGTCTCATTACGCGAGCGATGCGCGAATCATTAACGTTTCAGCCAGGGACAGGTGCATTGCCTGTATCCGCAAACCGGCTATGGAGAGATGCTGAAACGTGAATACGATCTACAGGATTGTTCGGAATGCCTCGACCGGAAAATGGGTAGTAGCTTCGGAGCTCGCGAAAGGGCGCAAGAAAAAGCTCGCACGTGCCGCGGGCCTGGTTGTCGGCATGGCCATGGCATCGGCGGGAAGCAATGTCGCCTTCGCTGCCAGCACGGGTAACGGTGCCATCCAGCTTTGCGAAGGAGCGGAGAAGGGCACCAATGGATATGCCATTGGTTATGGCTCCGCGGGCACTACCACGGATCGCTGCAACGATGGCAGTGAAATGTCCTTCACCATGTACAACAACGCAGCCGGGAAGGAAGGCACTGATGGCTGGAGTAGCTCCGATGCGGGCATATCCGGCTACAAGGACGGCAGGCTCGAGCTCAAGGGTATGGGCGGTCTGGCACTGAAAGGCGCCGCCTCGTTCGATAGCGATGCCTCCATGCAATCGCACAAGATCACCAGCCTGGCCGATGGCGCGCTGTCCGACTCCAGCAAGGACGCGGTCAACGGCGCGCAGCTCTACGCCACCAACCAGAACGTCTCCGCCAACGCCAATAACCTCACTACCTTGCAGAGCCAGCTCAACAGCGGCGCGACCGGCCTGGTGCTTCAGGACAGTGCCGACCAGCCCATCACGGTAGCCTCGGGGCTCGGTGGCGATACGGTGGACTTCACCGGCAAGAAGGATGGCGTCTCGCTGTCGCGCAAGCTCACCGGTGTCTCCGACGGTGAGGTCACCAGCACCAGCAAGGATGCCGTCACCGGCGCGCAGCTGTACGCTACCAACAAGGACGTCAAGACCAACGCCAACAACATCACGGTCTTGCAGGACCAGGTCAGCACCGGCGCGGTCGGCCTGGTCAAACAGGACGCTACCACCCACGCCATCACCCTGGCCGCCGCCTCCGGCGGCACCCACATCGATGTCGCCGGCACCGAGGGCACGCGCGTGTTGAGCGGCGTGGCCAACGGCACGGCCGACAGCGATGCGGTGACGATCGCCCAGCTGAAGTCCGCGGGCCTCGTCGATCCCGACGGCAAGCCGATGCTTGCCCTGGTCTACGATGACCTCGCCATGGGCGGCGCCACGCTAGGCGGCACGAGCGGCACGGTGCTGCGCAACCTGGGCAACGGTTCGATCGCCAAGGACAGCATGGAGGCGGTCAACGGCGGACAGTTGTTTGATTTCCAGCAGGATGTGCAGCGACGGATGAGTGCGCTCGGCGGCCAGGTCGACGCGCTGAACACGCAGGTGAACCACATTCAAAAGGTCCTCGACGACGGTTCGATGGGTGGCTCGGGTGGCAGCGGCAGCGGTGCCGGCAGTGCCGTGATGGGAGACGGTGCGCAAGCTTCCGGCAGCGGCAGCATGGCGATGGGTACCGATGCCAACGCCAGCGGTGACAACAGCATGGCGAGCGGCGCCCGTGCGGCCGCCTCCGGCGCAGGGGCGATGGCCAGCGGCGTCGACTCACTGGCCTCCGGCACCAACGGCACCGCCAGCGGCACCGGCGCCCATGCCACCGGCGACAACAGCACGGCCAGCGGCGCGCATGCCGTGGCCTCCGGCACCGGCAGCACCGCGCTGGGTGCCGACAGCCGCGCCACCGGCAGCGATGCCGTCGCTCTGGGCGCCGGTTCCGTGGCCGATCGCGATAACACCGTGTCGATCGGCAGGGCAGGCAGTGAGCGCCAGCTCACCCACGTCGCCGCCGGTACGCAGCGTACCGACGCCGCCAACTGGGGCCAGGTGCAGGATGCCGTGCACGGCATGCAGGACTGGGCGAACCGCCGGTTCGAGCGCATCGGCAACCGAATGGACCGGATGGGCGCAATGAGCGCGGCCTATGGGCAAATGGCCTTCAGTGCGTCGGGGATGAACACGCCCAATCGCTTCGGCGTGGGCGTCGGCATGCAGCGCGGCAAGTCGGCGGTGGCACTCGGTGTCTCCCACCAGTTCTCGCCGCACGTCAACGTGTCGTTTGGCGGCTCGGCGTCCGGAAGTGAAGCTTCGGTGGGAGCGGGCATGGCGGTAGGCTGGTAAGCAGGGGGCCGCCAAGGTGTCGACGTCGTGATCGCGCATTGTCGACGGACTGGCCTTGGCGGCCCTTTGGCGTCACCCACAACGGCACGTTCACTGGAGCGCTTAGCTTGCTTCGATCCTTATACGTTTGTTGCCGCCCTGCACAGATTTGTATTACTTGTTTTCGCCTCTGAAGAATTTCCATTCTTCAATGACACGGCCATCCGGCAGGTGGCAGTAGCCAACCGCGCCGGTTTTTTCGTTGCGTATTTCCAGCTTGCCGCCTTTTTCGACGCAGTGGGTCGAGGCAGGATTGGCCATGCCGATCGCCGGGGTCTTCGGCTTTGGAGTCTGTTTCGAATTATCGGCTTTGGTCCGCACTTTACATTCCGCGAGCAGGGTCCGTTCTTCGGCTTCGTGGTCCGCTTCCAGGAAGGACAACGTGCCTTCGTCGCCCTTGATGTGCCAGCGATAGCTCTCTTGCTCGTTGACGGCGACATAGCGCGCACCGGAGCCGGAAGGCGCGATGGCCATGGCGACCTGACGACCTTCGATCTCTGCAACGGCAAACGAGTCCCCGCTTTTGACGTTGATGTAAGTGACTGGAATCGTTGCGCCGCGCTCGCAAACATAGGTGCTCTGGATGACCTGGGCGGGCTCCGCGTCCTCGGCGGCACAAGGATGGGACGACGCAATGGCGAGAGCGACGACGCATAGACAAGCGACAGATGTTTTCATGATTTGCTTTCCATATTGTTGCTTCGGTTCCACGAACACCTGGATCGGCACCTAATCATGACTTGGCGGGCTTGCCGCAGGCGAACGCCAACCGATCGATCAGCTTCTTTCGAGCGTGATAGTGTTTTGCTCTTTCTTGCACAAGTCGGCCATTTTACCAATGCCAAGGGCAGCTACGTCCCGGAATGGCGAGCCGTTGATACCGAGCCAGGACCATCCTCCGCCAGTCCCTCTTAGCTTAAGTGCAAACTGCATGCAGGCTTCGGATGGCACATTTTCGTAGGTTATCATGTAACCACTTTCATACCTTGGTTCAATCTTTACGTTACCGCCCCAGCTATTTGTGATCACGCCATCCGCGGTCTGAGCCATATTCGCCGGAATAACCTTGAACTGCATCAAGAGCTTGTTGTCGATGTTTCGATAGGCCTCCGGACCACCCTTAATGTTCTTCATATTGGCTGCTATCTGCGTAACGTTGGAAATTTCAGTTGAAATTTCCGACGAACGAAAGAGCTTTCCAATGCCCGCAGCCGCGGCGGCCAGAATGACGATACCGACGATCATTACGACCAACGCTTCGATCAGGGTAAACCCGCGCTGCTTGTCTAGGTCAGTCGCACGACCGACATTTTTATCGACTCTCATTGACTGATTCTCCGAAGAAATTCTTGCCTGGCAACAGAGCGCCACACTTGTGGCTATTACGGCAGGAAGAACCCACCATTGGCAAAGGGACTTGTCTCAATCTGACTTGGGTCATTCGTGCATGAAAAAGGCCCCTCGCTTAGCGAGGGGCCTTGGCCCATTGGAGGTACCGGGAAGGGGTGTTCGGTCCTCGAGGAAGCATCGCCTCACGACGCGCATTCGCCTCATTCCTTGGCAATCGCAACCCAACCATAGCCCACTCTGGCTGGGTGAGGGACGTGGTTTTGTCTCAATATGAGGGTCGGCCGAGAATCGGGAAAAAAGGCGCCACTTGCAGCATAAGCAGCTGTAAGTACTAAGGTTCCTTTCGAGCCGTCAGCTACTGGCATCCCCAGAATGAAGTGGACGGTTCAACCGCACGACTGCGGTTGCAGGCTACTGCCCCGTGTGCAGTGGTCCCTTGAGCGTGTGCCGTGCCGAGCAAGTCACTCGAAGTCGAGATCGGCCGGATCGACGCTGTGGAAGACATCTGCAGCCCCGTCGAGGAACATGATCCGTATATTGGGGCTTCCGGAATCGGGGTGTACCACGCTGAGCACCTGCGCAGGCGCAAGCCAACGATGGCCACCGTACTTTGTCTTATGCGTAATCTGCACGCGCAGACCAAGCCTCACCTCTTCACGCTCCATCAGTTCCGTCCTTTGGACTTTAGTTCGGACTAATTGACGGGACGTCGACCAAGCGCTCGCCCCATTTCTTATCATAGATCGGCGTCAGTTCCAGCCCGCCGATCCACGGTGGACGTTGCCCCGGCTCGAAATAGGTAATGTCCAAAGCCATCCGATGCTCCTCACAAGCCGGCTGCAGGTCCGAGATAACCGCATGGACGGCGCGCTCGCCTAAACCCGCTTCGGTGCCTATGGCCAACAGTGTGCTGCTGGGCGCCGCCCCGTCGGTTGCATGCATGGAGGCTATGTAGGCAAACTCGACGAAAGGAAGCTTGGCCAACGAGACCAGCAGAAGATCCACGAGCCACGGCGGTATCGTCTCCAGCGGCTTCACCACTGGTTCGCTGCCTGCAGCGACCGTAACTTTGTTGAGGCGCGCGATTCGCCCTGTCGCCAGGAGCGTCTTTACCTCTTCCGGATAGAGCATGCCGTGCTCGTCGTTGGGATTGAGCATGAGCGTTGCCCCCAATGTCGCATCGAGGAACATCCGGCCCGGCAATGCAACCACGCGAGCCGAGGCGCCGGCGGCGGCACGCGCTTTCGCCTCGTCCGTGAAAAACGGCAGAATCAGGACGCCCGTCTCGGGATGGTTAAATTGGATAAATCGGAGGCGGCGCCCGACCGGATCGTCCTTGGGAACGTGGGCATACACGTTCGCCTTCAACAGCGCCTGAAAAAACGCGATTTCTTCCCGATGATCCACCGCGGCACGGGCCAGGAGCCGGCTGAGTTTGACCGCACTAACCACTGCCTCGCCCCTCGCGCTTGCCCGACGGTGGTGCCCCCGGCAGGACTCGAACCTGCATGCGTGGCTTATCAGGCCACTGCCTTTATCCGGGTATAAACCGGACGCCTAACCTCTCGGCCACGGGGGCAAACGAATACCTCAGCGCGAGGCGGTGGGTATTCGTTCGCGGTGGCGGATGGGATGGATCATGAGCGGATGGTATCAGCCCCGGTTAGGGTAAGGGTGAATACTTATGGGATGGCCGGCGATGTCCCACTGGCGACCTCAGGCGATCTTGAGCCGGCGTAAGGTCTCGTCCTTGCGGAAATTCACTGCATTGACCGGGCGCGGCCGCTTGGCTTGCGCATTCTCGACGATGCCCTCTTTGATCAGTTCCGCGAGCGCCGCCTGCAGGTCAGACAGCAGCCCGTCGGTTTCTTCGATCAGGTCGGCCATGGCCATCATGCCGACCGTCAGCGTATCGCCGACGCGGGGCATCCGTTTCAACCAGGCGAGTTTCAGATCGTAGGACGGCATCGAGGGCTCCTCCTCGTGCTCGTCGGCGGTGAAGAAGTCGCTCTGGCCACCCTTCTTTGCCTTCGTATTGAGCCGGTGCTGCAGTTTCAGGCGGGTCTGCTGCAGAGCCGTTTTCTCCGCCTCCTCCCAGAACACCACCAGACCGGTCGCATTGTGGGTGGCGTACACGAGATTGAAGATGACCTTTTTCTTGTCGATGTATTCGACAGGCAACATCGCCGTGCGCAAGCGCTGCGACGCATGACCGTCGCACACCTCAGCGAGCTTGCCGCGATAACGGCGCATAAGTTCTCGCTTCTTGGTTTCACCGCCGACGGCCAGCGCGTCACGCCAGTCGGCACCGAACACGGCTATGAGGTTATTTTCCTGCTCGGCCAACCCGGTCGCGAGGTTGATGAAGTTCCACATGAAGTTGATCAGCAACTCGGTGTGCGGACGCTTTAGGAACGGCGCAAGCACCGCTGGCTCGACGATGCCCTTCCAGCCGAACGGATCGACGAAGACGAAGGCAAACTCATCCGGCTGAAGCCAACGCAGAATATCGGGAATGGCCTCTTCAAAGGACGCACGCCAGATCTCTGGCCGGTCGCGATCGGCGGGTGTCTGTAGGATGTGCGCCTCCAGCAGGTCGGCGCGCTCGGGGTCGGCTTCAACGAACACCGAGCGAATGTCGACCTTCCGCTGAAGCTTGGTGCGTAGCTGACGCTGGCACTCGGTCATCAGGCGCATGGCGATGCCGGGTGAGGTGTCGGACAGATCCGTCGTCGAGGACTTCCAGGGGCCGGCAAAGCAATCGATGTAAGCGATTTTGTTCCATCGCTGGCCGATGATCATCAGACACCGCTCCAGGTAGGAAGCCAGGATGGTGTGCTTGACCAGCGAATGCTCCCGTGACTCGTAGCGTTGCAAGGCTTGCTGCGTAGCGCTGCTCATCGGTTTCCCCCTGTCCCTGTTGACGATGTCGATCAAGCCATCACGGCCGCCACGGTCTCGGGCATCCCGTTCCATTGTCGGCCATCGAGCTCGCGCCCATTCGCCTTCTTCGAGCGGCGCTTGCCATCGGCTCCCCAGCCGCCCCATTGTTTGAAGAAGAAGGTTACCCCTTGCGCGTCGCACTGCCGGCGGATGCCGCGCGCCCATTCCGGCTGCATCGGCCGTGCCTTGGGACCCGATTCACCGCCAACGATCGCCCAATGGATGCCGGACAGATCCAGCTCGCCCAGGTCTTCGAGCAGCGGCTCACAGGACAGGAAACGGATCTTCGCTGGAATATGGCGTAGCGCCTCGATGCGTGGCACGCCGTGACGCCGATTCTCCACGGACACGCCCAACCAGACGTTGGACGGCACCGGGCGGCTCGCAAAGTAGTGGGCCAAGCGAACGTGGCGCTTGGTGAGGATTTGGTAGCGATGGCGCGGGGTCTCGGCGATCACGGCCATGACCGCATCGATGAAGGCATCGGGGATGCGCTCATGGAACAGATCGCTCATGGAATTGACGAAGTAAATGGTCGACTTTTTCCTGAGCCGTGGCTCGTCGAGCCGTTCGGGCAGCAGGTTTAGCCGGAATCCCTGCCGGTAGGCCTCCAGTCCCATGGCCTGAAGCCGACGCGCGAGGGTCTCGGCGTAGCAGTGCTTGCAGCCCGGGGAGACCTTGGTGCAGCCAATGGTCGGGTTCCAGGTCTGTTCAGTCCATTCGATGCGCGAGGTCGTGGTCATCGCAAGGCTCCTTTCCCATGATCATAGCCAGTGGTGGATGCAGAGGGTGCCAAGTCAGGCGGACGGGGTGGCCCCCGGGGCGGTCTCGGCACGGGGTTGCAGGCCGGCCAGCAAGGTCTCGATCGTGCCCCAGCGCTCCGCTTGCGCGCGAGCCTCCTGCATACCCTCCCGCAGTGCCGCACGTTCGGTGTCCCAGCCAGCGCGTGCCTCGGCCAGCTCACGCCGTATCGCCTCTCCATCGGCTATGGCCTGGCTAAGCCGTGCCTCCAGCGTGTGGTTGCTCTGGCGCAGGGCATCCATCTCGCCGGCGCGTTCCTCCGCAGCCAGCAAGGCGCGCCGTGCCTCCAGGAGATTACGATCACGCTGCCCCAGATCCTGGGTCAGGCGCGCGTTGTCGCGGTTGAGTACCAGGAGCTCGTCATTCTTCGCCGCGACAGCATCGGTGGCGCGTCGCAGCTCTACTTGCAGCGCTTGCACGGCCTGTTCGTGCTGCCGTGCCTCGGTGTCGCGCTGTTCCTTGGCGGCTTGCCGGAAATGCTCCAAGGCATCGCGCGCTTGCTGATGCTTGGCCTCCACCGAGGCCAGATGCGCCTCGCGCTCGTCCAGTTGCCGCTGAAGGCCACCGAGGCGTTCCTGGAGGCCAACGATGGCCGTCTCGCGTTCGCGCAGCGACTGCTCTGTGGCCGCGAGCGTCTGTCGGGTCGTATCCAGCGAGGTCTGCAGGCGCTGGACCTGTTCGCTGGACGCCTGCAACTGCTGAGCCAGCGCGGCCGTTTCCGCGCGTGCGGCAGCAACCTGCGCCTCAGTGTCCTGCCGAATCGAGGCCACGGTCGCGTCCGCTTCCTGGCGCAGCTGGGCGGCCAATTGCTGGACAAGGGTTTGCAGGGCGTCACTGATCCGCTCCCCGGCGCTGACTGTGGCGGCGGCTTCCTCGGCTTCCAGCTCGCGCATCAAGCGATGAATCGTGGTCTTGGAACCGGTATTGCCTAGTGCGATACGGACGGCGTCGAGCGAGGGGTTGGTGCCCTCGCGCAAAAGCGCATCACGCGCCGCCTTGACCTCAGATTTGTAAACGCGCCCGCGTGCCATAGCCACTCCCGTCTTTTAGCGTACCGTAGTATGTACTACGTATATACATACTATTCTGTGGCAATACAAGTACCGTTCGCGCGACCAATAATAGGCGGGATAATCTGGAATTATCCCGCCTTGGCTGTCAGCGCGCTGACGCCGGCCGTCTTGGCGGTACAGCGGGATCGCTGAAGACATTGGAGACGGTACGGTCATGGCGGATACCACGGCGTGCGTTTCACGTCTGGTGAAAAAGGCTCTAGCCATCGTGGTCTACGTGGTGGAGCGTCAACCTGGAGTTCTCCAGTCGACCAATGACATTCTTGATATGAAACTGCTGCTGGAGCGGCTTACAGACGGCTCGGAAATGGACTGCTACCTGCGCTCCGCTCGCATTGCGGTGACCGGGGCGTCCCCGCGTTACGTTTGATCCTCAGCGCCTTACGAGGCACATGGCGCTTTTTATTTGGCGATTCTCGGACCAGTCTCGAGGACCTTCCAGTCTCGAGGACCTTAAAGCGACAGCCGCGAGTTCAAGACCGGCGCCACTTGCCGCGTAAGGCCGCCGGGCGTAGCGAGGACGGGCATGTGAAGGTTGCAGGGGCGCTGCCTTGAGCCCGAAGATCTCTGGGGGCGGATGGATGAGATTGGGGAAACTGACGAGCGACCGGGACGGTTGACGACGGCGTCGCGGCGTGTAGTCGACGGCGCGCTCCTGATACTGCTCGTGATCCTTTGTTACCTAGGCGTACGCAACCTGCGGGACGAGTGAAGTCCATGGCGGAGTCGTAATATTGACTTGCTTGGTGCGGTCGTCCGCCAACCAGTCTTTCGGGTGGCATCACCATCGAATACTCCCTGTTCGTTAGCGCATCCCGCATGCCCGTTATGGGCAATGCGAGATGCGTCGTCACCTCGGTGAATGCGCGCGGCTCAACGCAAGAACTGCTCACGAATCTTCAGGCGATCGGCCTGCTTGTCTTGCATCACCTGGTTTCGTGCCCACTTGATGATCTCGATCGATAGCGCGGGTTGCCTTGCCTTGCGATCAGAATAAAAAATGGTCAAGGTGGGCACATTATCGCAAGAGGCGGGCAGGGTTCTTCCCGATCTCTGAAAATCAGCTCCGACCGGACATTCGACATTGAGAAAACCTGCAGATTGCACTGTTTCGCCAGTACTGTCGGTCACGAGGAATGCCCTTCGCCCAAGGCAGTCATGAACTTCGCACGCTGTAAAGAGTTGCTGTCCTCCCTGCAGTGTTGTCTGCGGGCCTGGGACGCCTCCGAATACATAGCTAAATTGGGATGACAGATCGGGTGGGGCGTCAGGGTTGGAATTGGCTCGGGCTGCGTTCCTCTGCATAAGGGCTCCATTTGCTCGCATGGATTCAGGATTTACGAAGTTTCCCTCTGCTCCTGAGAAGTAATCGGAACCCTTCTGTATGAGTGCATCACGAGCCGCGGGCGTCGCCCACTTAAAGTCCTGCGGCGTGGATGTCACCGACTCGTCTTGAGCCATCGCCACGCCAACTGCCACCAGTGATAGAGCAAGAGCCGTCATACGGGCCAGGTGCATCATGTTCTTTACCATCGCAGCTCTCCTTGAATCGGTAAGTTAATGCTCAATTGCACTGGCCATCCGTGGTGTCGGTCGGAAGGCTTGAATCGGTTATCGCCGACTGAAGCAGCGCAGCGTCCGTCTGGTAGCGTGGATTCGAAGCGTTGGTTCCGTACCAATTGTTGAGTTCGGTAACCGCCGCGCTCCAGTTCCCGCTTGTTACATCTCCCCAGAAGCTGGGCGCCGAAGTCGCCAGATAGGGTCCGTTCGGATACGCCACATCAACAATGGCCGTCTGCGCCTCAGCCGGCAACTCATCAAATTTTGCCACGGACGAGGTCGCATCGAATCTCGAAGCCACGATAGCCCGCGTCGAATCCAGAAGTGCCTGCGAAAGCGAAGTCGCGTCAGCTGTGGACAGCGTCGGGTACCCGCTTTTGGTTACCGCGGCGGATGCGGCTGATCCCTTTAGCCCCAAGTACGGGGTAACAGTGGTGATGATGTTTTGGGCAACGCCCATAGACTGCAATCCGCTCGCTGATTGTGATCCAAGGTCTACGCCGGCACCAATCGTCACGCCGGCATTGGACGCCCCAGGAATAAGATAGCCGGTAGTGTGAATTCCATTTTCATTGGCGTAGATACGTGACGAATCGACGCGGTCAGCCGCTGGCTGCGGCGCAAAACAGTGGGGATCAGGTGGCGCTGTCCCACCACCGCCGCTCGAGGCGCCACCACTTCCTCCGTTGCCATCCCCCCCCACCGGTCCCCCCG